>JAYSRZ010000305.1:0-4105 GCA_043720775.1 Variovorax sp.
TATCTTTTGAATCAGAGTCTGCCTTTGAGATCGCACTGGCTTTGTACAAAAAAAGCGCAGCAGATTTCTCAGACTGTATGCACACTGCTTTGGCTTACGCTGCTGGCGAAAATCCGCTGTGGACCTTTGATCGTGCGGCGTCAAAAATTGACGGTGCAAAATTATTGGTCTAAATTTAGATGGTTGCTAACAGAGCTTTTCTTAAAGCGAAGCAGAGGCAAAGAAGAGGCAAATCCCAAGCGTGTATCCTTGAGCTATGAGAGAAATTTTTGATGCTTTTTGGCGGGCTGCCGCTTATTGCCTTCACCCGCGCGTGATCGCGCTCTCGCTCGTGCCACTCGTGCTGATGGTGGCGTTGGCTGCGGGCTTTGGGTACTTTTTTTGGGACAGCGCGATTGCTGCCGTGAATGCGGGTTTGCTGTCTAGCGACTGGCTATCTCGCGGGATTGGCTGGCTGGAGGGTATGGGCTTTGGCGGGCTGAAAGCGGCCATTGCGCCGCTCATCATCGTGCTCGCTGCCACGCCGGTTGTGGTGATCGGCTCGCTTTTGTTTGTCGCGTTTCTCATGACGCCGGCGATGGTCTCGCTGGTGGCGGAGCGGCGCTTTGATAAGTTGGAGCGCAAGAAGGGCGCGGGGATGTTTGCCAGCGTGATGTGGTCACTCGGCGCGGTGTTGATCGCGGCTGTGGCGCTCTTGGCATCAGTTCCGTTGTGGTTTATCCCGCCGCTGATTTTGATCATTCCGCCGCTGATTTGGGGCTGGCTCACGTATCGCGTGATGGCTTTTGATGCGCTGGCTGTGCATGCGAGTGCCGAGGAGCGCCGCGCTGTGATGAAGCGGCATCGCATGCAGCTGCTGGGCATGGGCGTGGTGGCGGGCTACATGGGCGCAGCGCCGACGCTGCTGTGGGCTTCGGGCGTGGTGTTTTTGGCGCTCGCGCCGTTTTTGATCATTGGCGCGATTTGGGTCTACACCTTGGTGTTTGCGTTTTCATCGTTGTGGTTTGCGCACTTTTGTATGGATGCGCTCAATCGCCTGCGGGCGGAGAGCTTGCTTGCAACGACTGAGATTATTATCCCAAAAGACTCAATACCGCCCGTGGAATCTGCGCGAAGCGCTCCTGATTTAATAGCGCATCAAAAACCTTTGTTCACATCCGGCATCAGCGATGCCCATCCTAAAAAGCTCTCATGACAGCTCAAGCTCCCCGTTTTCATCTCATCATCGTTGGCGATGAAATCCTCTCTGGCAAGCGCCAAGACAAGCATCTCTCCAAAGCCATCGAGCTGCTCGCAGCACGTGGCCTGAGCCTTGAAGGCGCGGAGTATGTGGGTGATGATCCGGCTCGCATCACGGTTGTGCTTAAACGCGCTTTTGAAGTGTATGCGGAGCAGGGCGATATCGTGTTTTCCACCGGCGGCATCGGCGCTACGCCGGATGACAATACCCGCCAATGCGCCGCCCGCGCACTTGGCCGTGAGTTGGCTCTCCACCCACAGGCCGAAGCGTTGATCCGCGAACGCATGCAAGATGTGGCCAAGGAGCAGGGCTTGACGTATGAGCCAGACCGGCCCGATAACATTCATCGCCTCAACATGGGCATGTTTCCCGTAGGCTGCGAGATCATTCCGAATCCGTACAACAAGATTCCTGGCTTTAGCTGCGGCAAATCAGCGGCGAATATGCATTTCTTTCCCGGCTTCCCTGTCATGGCTTGGCCGATGATGGAATGGGTGCTCGATACGAAATACAAGCATTTGCACCGCGCCGTCGCAGTGCAGGAAAAATCCGTGATCGTGATGGGCGCGATGGAAGCCACGCTTACGCCGCTGATGGAGCAGATCGAGGCTGATCATCCGGGCATCAAAGTTTTCAGCTTACCGAGCGTGGATCATCCGCAATATGGGCGGCATATTGAGCTGGGTGTGAAGGGATTGCCGCAGCTCGATGGCGCGTATGCGCAGTTGCTCGCTGGCGTGAAAGCCTTTGGCGTCACCCTTGGCCCTGAATTGACTCGCTAAACCCGATACAGTCAGGGCATGTCAAACATTCAACGCCCATCCATAGAAGTCGCCGTGACGATGCGCAAAGAGCGCTTGACGGGCGCTGCCGCGCGCTGGCTCGATTGGCGCTGGAAGCTGCATGATGTGGCAGTGGACGATGGCGGCTTCGGCACAGAGCCACGCTGCTTGCACACCGACGATAACGGTGCGCATTGGCTCTTTCCTGTGATGCGCGTGGAGCTGTATCGGGACGATACGGAAGGCTACTATCTGAACTCGACGACGGAGCAGCCTTGCTGGTTTGTGATGTGGCGTATGGAAGAAGAGCTGGGCTTCTCGGATGAATTGATTGCCGTGCCGCAAGCCGTGAGCCTGAGCTACAACGATGCGGGCCGTTGGCTGGATTCCCAAGAGACGGTGGAGCAACTGCCTTGCCCGCAGGATATTGCCGCGTGGATGGCAGAGTTTGCGCAAGACAACTTCGCTACCGAGCCGAAAAAGCGCAAGCGGCCTGAGAGCTTTAAGCGCTTGGAAGATCGTTTTGGCAATCCTGCGGTGATCAGCGCGGGGCCGAAATACGGCGCAGGAGCAAATGATGGCGGCGGATAAACCCGTTCAGCCTGAAGAAGGCGGTTTCCTCTCGCGTTGGTCGCAGCGCAAGCAGGCTTTAAATAAAGGCGTAGAGCTTGCCGAGACGAGTTTGCCAGCCAAGCCTGTCCTAGCTGTAGATTTGAAGCTAAAAGCGGCAATAGCACCCGTAGAATCTGCGCAAGGTGCTCCTGATTTGATAGTAAAGGACGATGGGGCTCCCGAACTGCCGCCACCGCCCACGATGGAAGATGCACACGCGCTCACTCCGCAATCTGACTTCAAACCCTTCATGCGGACGGACGTCGCGCCAGCAGTGAAAAACGCCGCGATGAAGCAGCTTTTCAAAGACCCGCATTTCAACGTGATGGACATGATGGACATCTATGTGGATGATTATTCCAAGCCCGATCCGCTGCCCCCTGAGATGCTGCGCAAAATGGCGGTGACGAAATTCCTCGGCTTCTGGAAAGAGGAAGAAGAGGCTGAGGCGAAGAAGGCTGCTGAAGAGCAAAAAGCTAGGGAAGATGCGCAAGCTGAAGGCAAGGAAACCGTGGCACAGTCAGAGTTTACGAATGCATCACCCGAATTAACTGGAGAAAGCCAAGCTGTCGTGCTACCTGCGCCAGCCAGCCAAGCCACTCATGACCACCCTGATCTGCAACTGCAACCAGACGATGCCGCTCGACGCGAAGCTGCTCGGCCAAGCGCTGGATGAAGATTTAACGCTGCACACCGCGCTGTGCCGCCGCCATGCCGCTTCTTTTCAAAAAGCCATCAAAGCCAGCGACGATGTGACCGTGGCCTGCACACAAGAGCAGCGGCTCTTCGCAGCGCTGGCAGATGAGACGGAAGGCGCTAGAGCGGGCGTGACCTTCCCCATCAAATTCATCAACATCCGCGAGACGGGTGGCTGGAGCAAAGATGCCTCGCAGGCGATGCCAAAAATTGCTGCGTTGCTAGCTCTTGCGAAGCTCCCAGAGCCTGAGCCCGTGCCGACGGTCACGTACAAAAGCCAAGGCCGTTTGCTGATCATCGGCGAGATCGAGCAGGCCACGCAGCTTGCAGACATGCTTGCTGACACACTTAGTATCACTATCTTTTCAATAGCGCCTCACGCAGACTCGTTGCCGGCGAATGGCAGTTTTTCTTCACAAGAACGCAAATATCCCGTGCTCGCAGGTAAGCTAGATCGTTTAGAAGGCTGGCTCGGCGCATTCAAACTGAATTGGCAGAAAAACAATCCGATTGATCTGGATTTATGCACGCGCTGCAATGCCTGCGTGGTGGCTTGCCCGGAGCAGGCCATCGGAGTAGATTTTCAAATCAACTTGAGCAAATGCAAAAGCCATCGCTCTTGCGTCAGCGCCTGCGACACGGCTGGCGCGATTGATTTTGAGCGCAGCGCATCAGGGATGGAAGATGCGTTTGACATCGTGCTCGATTTATCTGAGCAGCCTTTGATTGACTGGCATGCCGCGCCACAGGGCTATTTCACAGATTCCGGCGCTGC
>JAYSRZ010000306.1:0-1452 GCA_043720775.1 Variovorax sp.
TGGCGCTCAGCCACAGGTGTGTTGCGCCAGATCTCGAAACCTTTGGCAGCTGATTCCAGCGCGGCGTCCATTTCGGCTTGGCCTGCATGAGACACCTTACCAATCACAGAGCCCGTGGCCGGGTTGACGATCGGAATGCTCTTTTTGCTGGCCGCCTCGCGCCATTCGTTGTTGATGAGGAGTTGGGTGTCTTGGTAGCTCATGAGTTGTCTCTCGGTTAAGGGCAATCTTGCATTATCTCTCGTAAGATCAATGCATGCCGGCGCAAAAAGACACAACAGATTTAACCGTAGAGGCATGGCTTGCGCAAAAGAATTGGCAGGCGTTTGATTTTCAGCGCGAGGCGTGGAAGCAAATTGCCGCTGGGCGCAGTGGCTTGCTGCATGCGAGCACGGGCTCTGGCAAGACGTATGCGATTTGGCTGGGTGTTTTGCAAGCCATGCTGGATACCTTATCAATTAGCAAAACCGCGCCGCTGTCTGTGATTTGGCTCACGCCCATGCGAGCGCTGGCCGCAGACACCGCTCGTGCCCTGCGTGAGCCGCTGCACGATCTCGCCCCCGCATGGACGCTGGGCATCCGCACGGGAGACACGCCAAGCGGCGAACGCGCCAAGCAAGATCGCCGCATGCCCACCGTGCTAATCACCACGCCTGAATCGCTCACGCTGCTGACTGCGCGCGAAAAATGCGCAGAAGAATTGGGGAGCGTGCAATTCGTGATCGCAGATGAATGGCATGAGCTGCTGGGCAACAAGCGAGGCGTGCAAACGCAGCTGGCGCTAGCTCGGCTGCGCAGTTTCAATCCAAAGCTCGTGACTTGGGGCTTAAGTGCAACGCTATCAAATACAGAGCAGTCTGCGCAGATTCTATGCCGGGTAGAGGCTAAAAATGCTTTAAAAACTGCGAAGAACGCTGGCCATGCACCCGTCATTGTCCAAGGCAAGCAAATCAAAGATCTGCGCATCGACACATTGATTCCCGAGAATCCTGGCAAGTATTCTTGGGCAGGGCATTTGGGCGCTCGCATGCTCAAACCTGTGGTGGAAGAGCTCGCCAATTCAAGCACCACGCTGGTGTTCACGAACACGCGCTCGCAAGCGGAGATTTGGTATCAATTGATTTTGGCGGAGCGGCCGGATTGGGCGGGGCAGATTGCGCTGCACCACGGCAGCTTGGATAAAGAGGTGCGCGATTGGGTCGAGCAAAACCTCAAGTCAGGGCAACTTAGAGCGGTGGTGGCAACTTCGTCGCTTGATCTGGGCGTTGATTTTTTGCCGGTGGAGCGCGTGCTGCAAATCGGCTCGGCCAAAGGCGTTGCGCGGCTGATTCAGCGCGCTGGCCGCAGCGGCCACGCACCGGGGCGCACGAGCCGCATCACCCTCGTGCCCACCAATACGCTGGAGCTGATCGAAGCGGCCGCTGCTCGCCGCGCCGCGCAAGCCGGGCAGAT
>JAYSRZ010000307.1:0-1450 GCA_043720775.1 Variovorax sp.
AAGCCGCCGAAGCGCTTGGTGAGGTTCTTTGCGCTTAAAACAGGCATGCTGGTTGCGCTCATTTCTGCGCATCCTTCTGTACGTCATCTTTTTTAGCAAGCCATTTAGACACCAGCCCCAAAATGCCGCGCGGCGCAAGAATAACCAGCGCCACAATGAAGAGCCCCATCCACATTTGCCAATGTTTACCCGTTTGAAAACTTCCAATCGCCGGCAAATCTTTGAACAGATGCAGCAAATATTCAAATGAGAAAGCGCCAATCGCCGCGCCCGCAAAATTGCCCATGCCGCCCAAGATCACCATCATGATCACATGCGCGCTCATGTGAAAGCCCATGAGCTCGGGATTCACAAAACCGGTTTGCGCGGCCCACAAATAGCCTGCTAAGCCCGCTAGGCCGCCAGCTAACGTGAATGCCGCGAGCTTGTGCGCAAAGGTGGCAAAGCCAAGCGCTCGCATGCGGTGCTCATTGGCGCGAATGCCTGCAAGCGCGCGGCCAAAAGGCGAGAAGAGCAAGCGGCGCAGAAAGGCATATACGCCGATCATGCTAAAGAGCACGAGGTAATAAAACACTTTCTTATTCTCTAAATCAAACAGCCCGCCCACAGGCTTGAAGTTGATATACAAGCCATCCGAGCCGCCGAGGGCTTTGTTGTCAAAGAAAATGAAATACACCATCTGCGCAAAAGCCATCGTCACCATGATGAAGTAAATGCCATGCGTGCGCACGACGAAGAAGCCGATGATGAGAG
The DNA here is from genome assembly GCA_043720775.1 of Variovorax sp. Lineage (GTDB taxonomy): Bacteria > Pseudomonadota > Gammaproteobacteria > Burkholderiales > Burkholderiaceae_C > JANMDU01. Next base: position 754 of record JAYSRZ010000307.1, read on the forward strand.
CGGCCAGCGCAGAGGCCATGACGGCTATAGGCAGCGTCCACCAGATGCTCACCGCAGCGCCTTGCGGCGTGATGAAGGCCAGCGCGTAGCCCGCCAGCCCGAAGAAGGCGGCATGCCCGAGCGAGACGAGGCCAGCGACGCCTTGCAGCAAATCTAGGCTCATCGCAAAGATGGCCATGATCATCATGCTGGCCATCAAGTTTGCTGAATACTCGCTGCCAAAAAACGGGAACACAGCGAGGCCGCACACCGCAATCGCCAGCAGGATGTTGACTGCGCGAGGCAGAATTTCTAAATTGGCTTGGGGTGCTGACATGAAAAGTCTTTCAGGCCTTGAATAAGCCTTCTGGCTTGTAAAGCAACACCAGCGCCATCAGCACATAAACCAACATGCCCGAGACTTGGGGCAACAGCACCTTGCCAAACGTATCTACAAAGCCAACTAGCAAAGCTGCGATCAGCGCCCCGCGCACCGAGCCAATGCCGCCGATCACGACCACCACGAAGCACATGATCAGCACCGAGCTGCCCATATTCGGATACACGCTGGAAATGGGCGAAGCGATCATGCCGGCAATGGTGGCCAAGCCCACGCCGAGCGCGAAGACGAGGGAGTGAATCAGCTTGATGTTGACGCCGAGCGCTTCTGTCATCTCGCGGTTAAACGCGCCCGCGCGGATTTTCATGCCAAGTTTGG
>JAYSRZ010000308.1:0-1446 GCA_043720775.1 Variovorax sp.
CGGGCGTGATCAATATCGTCACCGGCTATGGCCATGAGGTAGGCGATGCCATTGCAAGGCATCCCGGCATCGATCACATCAGCTTCACAGGCAGCCCTAAAGTAGGCACGATCATCCAACAAGTTGCTGCCGAGCGGCATTGCCCAGTAACGCTTGAATTGGGCGGCAAAAGCCCGCAGATCGTGTTTGCCGATGCGGATCTGGATGCGGCAATTCCCACGATCATCAATGCCATCGTGCAAAACGCCGGGCAAACTTGCTCCGCTGGCTCGCGTTTGCTGATTGACGAATTGATCTACGACAAACTGCTGGATCGTCTTGGGGCCGCTTTTGAAAACCTGCGCACCGGCCCACCTGCGATGGATTTGGATCTCGGCCCGCTGATCCGTCAAAGCCAGCAGCAGCGCGTTTGGGATTTTCTCTCGGATGCGCAAGTCGCAGGCATTCCGATGGTGGCGCAAGGTCAGGTGGTCAGCGATGCGCCCGAAGGCGGCTTCTACCAAGCCCCCACCCTGCTACGCGATGTGCCCGTGCATCACCGCTTGGCTCAAGAAGAAATCTTCGGCCCCGTGCTTTGCGCCATGAAATTCAAAGACGAAGATGACGCGATAAGAATCGCCAACGCCACCAAATTCGGCTTGGTCGCTGGCCTGTGGACACGCGACGGCTCGCGCCAAATGCGCCTAGCCAAGCGCATCAAGAGCGGCCAAGTTTTCATCAACAACTACGGCGCAGGCGGCGGCGTAGAGCTCCCGTTTGGCGGCTACAAATCCTCAGGCTATGGCCGCGAGAAGGGGTTTGAAGCGTTGCGTGGGTTCACGCAGATCAAGACGGTGGCGATCAAGCATGGTTGACATTGCCCTCAAGCATCATTGACAGCGTGACTTGAATCTGTACAATTTGAACTTTCAATATTCAAATTGTACAAATGATCCCTCGCCTTGCCATCCATGCCGCCCGGCGATATGCAGCTATTTTTCGAGTAGTGGTGATCACCGGGCCACGCCAATCTGGCAAGAGCACGCTCACGCAACTGGCGTTCCCAAACAAACCCTATTTCAATCTAGAAGACAGCGCCACGCGCGCTCGTGTTGTTGCCGATCCACGCGCTTTTCTGCGCAGTTTGCCCCATGGTGCCGTCATTGACGAAGTGCAGCGCTTGCCCGATCTGCTCTCCGATATTCAAGCCATCGTGGATGAGCGGCAAATCAAAGGCGATTTCATCCTTACAGGCTCGCAGCAATTTGGCTTGATTGATTCAGTGAGCCAAAGTTTGGCTGGCCGCGCAGGCATGCTGAGCTTACTACCACTGTCTAGCTCTGAGCTAGCTGCGGTAGGCAAGCTGCCCGCAAGCTGGCATAAAGCCGCATGGCAAGGCGGCTATCCCGAGCCTGTGCTCCTAACCAGCGATGCGACCGCCGCGCAAGCTTGGTTTGCCAGCTACAT
>JAYSRZ010000309.1:0-1435 GCA_043720775.1 Variovorax sp.
CTGGCCAGCGCCTCGGCCAGCTTGGATGCATCTGTGCCGCCAGCCATCGCCATATCGGGCTTGCCGCCGCCCTTGCCGCCACATTGTCCTGCAACGAAATTGACCAAATCGCCCGCTTTGATTTTCGCCATCACATCCGCTGTCACGCCGGCTGCGATTTGCACTTTGTCGCCTTCGGCGGCAGCGAGCACGATCACGGCTGATTTGAGTTTGTCTTTGAGCTTGTCCATCGTCTCGCGCAGCGCTTTGGCATCTGCGCCTTCTATTCTTGCCGAGAGCACTTTGATGCCTTTGATGTCGATGGCTTGGGTGATCAATTCATCGCCTTGATTCGAGGCCAACTTCCCCTTGGCCTGCGCCAATTCTTTTTCCAAATCTTTAACCTGCGCCTGCATCGCAGCAATGCGATTGCCCAGCTCATCGGGTGAAGATTTCAGCATACCGGCGGCCTTGGCCACGGTGCCTTCCAGCGTCTGCACATATTGCAAAGCGCCCTGCCCCGTAACGGCTTCAACGCGGCGCACGCCAGCAGCTACGCCACTCTCAGCGATGATTTTGAAAAGGCCAATATCACCCGTGGCTTTCACATGCGTGCCGCCGCACAGCTCGGTGGAATTGCCAATCGTTAGCACGCGCACTTGTTCGCCATATTTCTCGCCGAAAAGCATCATCGCGCCGGTGGCTTTGGCATCGTCAATCGCCATCACGCGCGCTTGCGTGGCTGCGTTGCTCAGAATTTGCGTGTTCACCAGCTTTTCTATTTTCGCAATCTGCTCGTCTGTCACGGGCGCGTTGTGCGTGAAGTCAAAGCGCGTGCGATCAGCCGTCACTTCGCTGCCTTTTTGCTGCACATGGGTGCCCAGCACGGCGCGCAAGGCTTCGTGCATCAAATGCGTGGCGCTGTGGTTGCGCACGGTTCTTGCGCGAGCCTCTTGGTTGACTTTCGCCGTCACAGAATCGCCCACCTTGATCGAGCCTTCATGCACATAGCCATGGTGGCCAAACACATCGGCCTTGATTTTTTGCGTGTCGAGCGTGGCGAAGATTGCACCACCCGCAACGTGGATCAAACCTTCATCCCCCGCCTGGCCACCGCTCTCTGCGTACATTGGCGTGGTGTCGAGCACCACAATACCATTTTGACCTGCTTTTAGCTCGTTAGCCGGCGTACCGTCTGCGTAGAGCGCTATCACTTTTGAAGTGGCCTCCAACTTCTCATAGCCCACAAACGTATTCAAAGCGCCGCTGTATTCCAGCGCTTTGCCCATCTTGAATTTGCCTGCCGCGCGGGCTTGATTCTTTTGCTGCTCCATCGCGGTATTGAAGCCCGCCTCATCAACCGTCAAACCGCGCTCACGGCAGACATCAGCGGAGAGATCAAGCGGGAAACCATAAGTGTCATGCAGCTTGAACGCCACATCACCGGGCAACACCT
>JAYSRZ010000310.1:0-4056 GCA_043720775.1 Variovorax sp.
CATGAATTGATTGAGCGCTTTGGCAAAAGCTACGGCGCTTGGATGCATGAAGCGGCTTGGGGGAGGGATGATCGCGCGGTCGAGACGGAGAGCGAGCCCGTGAGCATGAGCCGCGAGACGACGTTTGAGCGCGATATGCACGCCGTGCGCGATAAGGCGGAGCTGGGCGCAGTGTTTACCGAACTGTGCAATAGCGTGGCTGCTGATTTGCAGCGCAAGGGCTACTGCGGGCGCACGATTGGCATCAAGCTGCGCTGGGGAAATTTCAAAATCGTGACCCGCGACATCAGTTTGCCCGAAGCTACCGATGACGCAAAACTCATTCGCCACACGGCTGGCTTGGCATTGAAGCGCGTGGATTTGTCACAGCGCTTTCGGCTGCTTGGCGTGCGCGTGAGCAAGCTAGAGCCTAAATATTTTAAGCAAAAAGAGCAGTTATCGCCCGTGGATACTGCGTCAGGTGCTATCAAAAGTATAGTTAATGAAAAAGAGCCTGAGCTCTTCTGACAGAACGCTTATAGCAAGCAGTCGAAAGAAGATCAGGCCTTGCCAGCTTTAATCGAGCTGATCGAAGGAATCTCGATCTTGCGGGCAATCGTCTCGCTGGTCTCTTGCAGCGGCTCAAATTTGACGACAGCAATTGAGAGATTGTCTCCCGTACCGCGAGATCGCGTGCGGGCTTTGTCGATCAAGAATTCTGTAGATTCGCGCGGCGTGAGCGCTGAGAGCACGGAGCCGAGCTCATTGGGCGAAAAGTAATGCCAGACGCCATCAGAGCAAATCATCAGCACATCGCCCGGGCGCAGGCTGGGAATGTAATGGAAATCCATTGGCGGATCATCGTCTGTGCCCAGGCAGCCCATCAAAATATTCGACTGCGGATGCGTGTTGGCTTCTACATCCGTGATCTCGCCTTTGTCCACCAAGCTTTGTACATATGAATGATCTAGAGTGCGCTTGATCATTTTGTTGCCGTGGTAGTGATAAATGCGCGAATCGCCCGCATGCACCCAATGGCATTCGCCGCTGGGATTGATCAGAAAGGCCGCAACCGTGCTGTGCGGTTCTTGCTCAGAAGAAATCGCGGTGAGCTTGATCACCAAATGCGCTTCTTCAACAATTTGGCGCAAGAGAGAAGGCGGATCATCGCGCTCTGGCGAGTAACGCTCGAAAAGCTGGCCAGCCGTGAGCATCACTTGATCAGATGCTTTGCGCCCGCCGCTCCGGCCTCCCATGCCATCAGCCACCACGCCAAGCATGCAGCCATTGACGCGTGGATGGTTAATCAACGCAATTTGGTCTTGCTGGTAATCGCGGTCACCCTTGTGGATGCCGGTCGATGCATTAATTCTGTAGCCGCTGCTCATGTGGCGCTATTATCACGGTAATTTCAGCACTTGCTGCACACACTTTTTTCTCTTAGTGATTGCCGTGGATTCCAACCTACATTCCCCTGACCGCCAATTGATCGAGCTGCGCATGGAGCATGCCGATTTGGATGCGACGATTGACCGGCTCGCTGAGCAGTCGCCGATGGATGAATTGATGATGCGCCGTTTGAAAAAGCGCCGCCTTGTGCTGCGCGATCAGATCTCGCGCTTGGAGTTTGAGATCGACGGCAAAGAGCCCGCTTAAGTTATGAGCGCCTCTGGATACAACAGCCTCTCCGAGGCTGTAGCAGCTAATTTTGACAACGGCTCATTGCTCGGGCGAGCCACAGAAGCCTTTGCTCAGAGGAGCGGCCAGCGCGATATGGCGCAAGCGGTGGCGCAGACAATTGAGCAGGGCGGGGCGCTCGTGGTTGAAGCCGGCACGGGCATTGGCAAAACCTTTGCCTACCTTGTGCCCGCGCTGCTCTCGGGCGAGCGTGTGATGGTATCGACTGCCACCAAAGCTTTGCAAGACCAGCTGTATTCCCGCGATCTGCCGAATTTGCTCAAAGCGCTTGGCTTGCCGGCGCGCACCGCACTGCTCAAGGGCAGGAGTAGCTATCTGTGTATTCACCGCATGAAGCTGGCGCGGCAAGAGCATGTGGAGCGATCTGCTCTCCTGGCGCTGGCAAAAATCGAGAAATGGGCCGTGACGACAAACAGCGGCGACTTGGCCGAGCTGCCCGGCTTAGACGAGCGCTCAAGCATCATTCCTCTCGTCACATCATCCAGAGAAAACTGCCTCGGCTCGACTTGCCCGAGCTATAAAAGCTGCCATGTGATGCTCGCTCGAAAACAGGCGCTCTCCGCTGATGTGGTGGTGGTTAATCATCATTTATTTTTTGCTGATTTGGCGGTTCGCGAGTCGGGCATGGCTGAATTGCTGCCCACCGTACGCATTGCGATTTTTGATGAGGCGCATCAGCTTAATGAAACAGGCGTGCAATTCTTAGGCGCAGCTTTGGGTACAGCGCAAATGCTTGATTTCACGCGTGATCTGCTGGGCACAGGTTTGCAGCTGGCGCGCGGGCTGGCCGATTGGCAAGACATTGCGCGAGACTGCGAAATGTCAGCGCGCGATCTGCGCCTCGTGGTGGGTGAGCAAACCAAATACAGCAAAGATTTGCGGATGCGTTGGATCAGCAGCGCCCCTGAAGGCTTGCACGAGCAGGATTGGGCGCAGGCGCTGAGCCGTGTGGAAGATGCGTTGCAAATGGCGATGGCGGCTTTAGATATGGTCAGCGAAATCGCGCCAGATTTTGTGCGCCTGCATGAGCGGGCGCGCGAGATGGCCAGCCGCACAAAGCGCTTCCTGCAAAAGCCAGAAAAAGGCCAAGTGCGCTGGCTCGATGTGGGCGCGCAAATCACGCTGATGGAAGCGCCGCTGGATATTGCAGAGACGATCCGCACCAAGTTGCTCAAGCTCGATGTGGGGCAGGGTTTGTCTGATTTGCCGCCCTCTGATGAAAGCCGCGTGGAGCGCGATGATGCGCATGACGAACATTGGGAAGAGTGGATTCCTGATGCGGATGACGAAGAAGCATTGATGCGAGGCGCGCCGCCGCATCAAGCCGGGCGCGATGAAACCAAAGAGCCATCCCGCCGCGCATGGATTTTCACCTCAGCCACGTTGGGCGATGATGCCAAACTCAGTTGGTTCACCGAGCCCTGCGGTTTGCAAGATGCACAAATCTTGGTGGCACAAAGCCCGTTTGACTATCCGAATCAAGCCAGCGTCTATGTGCCGCGCCATTTGCCCAAGCCCAGTGATCCGGCGCACAGCGAAGGCATTGCGCAGATTGCGGGAGCGGGCGCAGTCAAGCTCAATGGCCGCACGATGGTGCTCACCACCACGCTGCGTGCCCTCAAAACGATTGGCGAGAGCTTGAAGCAATTGCTTGATGGCCAGTTAGATGTTCTCGTACAAGGGCAGATGAGCAAACGCGAGCTGGTTGAAAGATTCCGCATTGGCGATACGCAGGGCGGCAAGGGCTGCGTGCTCGTGGCCTCCGCTTCATTCTGGGAAGGCATTGATATTCCCGGCGAAGCATTGCAGCTCGTGATCATTGACAAGTTGCCTTTCCCGCCACCAGGTGATCCACTTGTCGAAGCACGCTGCCAGCGGCTGGAGAGCCAAGGGCGCAGCGCGTTTGCTGATTATTCTGTGCCGGAAGCGGCAGTCGCATTGAAGCAAGGCGCAGGCCGCCTGATCAGGCGCGAGAGTGATCGCGGCATCTTGGTGATCGGCGACACGCGCCTCGTACAAATGGGCTATGGCCGCCGCTTGCTGGCCGCGCTGCCGCCGATGACGCGGCTTTCTACGCCAGAAGAATTCTCTGCGGCATTAGATCAGCTGAGCGAATTCAAGACAGTCTGAAGTCGTCTTTTAAAGCGACGCGCGTGTAAGTCACGGCTTGCGGCTCGCGCCCAATGGACTTGAGTAGGGCGGGTAAAGCATTAGGCAGCGGCAGATTATCTCGCTGCAGCAAGATCCAATGCCCATAGCTGAATGGGCTGAAACGAAACAAATCACACAGATGCGAGCCGATCCTCGACATCCAATCGGGCAGCGGAATTTGCCAAGCTGGCCTGGCGAGTTGCGCTTCCACGCCCCGCAGAAGTTGCA
>JAYSRZ010000311.1:0-1433 GCA_043720775.1 Variovorax sp.
GCATGCCCCGTGATTGGCATTACGGGCACAGGCGGCGCTGGCAAGTCTTCACTCACGGATGAGCTGATTCGGCGCATCCGTTTGGATCAAGGCGATGCGCTGCGCATGGCGGTGATTTCGATTGATCCTTCGCGTCGTAAGAGCGGAGGCGCATTGCTAGGTGATCGCATTCGCATGAACGCGATTGCGCCATGGGCGACAACCTCCGTTCACCCTGAGCTTGTCGAAGGGTCGCCCGAGGCTTCGACATCAGAGCGAACGGAAAAAGACTCAGGCCAACGAGTCTTCATGCGCAGCCTCGCTACCCGCGATTTCGGCAGTGAAATCTCCCAAGCTTTGCCCGATGTGCTCGCGGCTTGCAAGGCGGCTGGCTTTGATTTGATCATCGTCGAGACGAGCGGTATCGGCCAAGGCGATGCGGCCATCGTGCCGCATGTGGATGTGCCGCTGTACGTGATGACGCCTGAGTTTGGCGCGGCTTCGCAGCTTGAAAAAATCGACATGCTTGATTTTGCAGAATTCATTGCCATTAACAAGTTTGATCGCAAAGGCTCGGCGGATGCGCTGCGCGATGTGGCCAAGCAGGTGCAGCGCAACAAGGAAGCGTGGAGCAAGCAGCCGAGTGAGATGCCCGTGTTTGGCACGATGGCTGCGCGCTTTAACGACGATGGCGTGACGGCGCTGTATCAAGCGATGAAGCCAAGGCTTGCCGAGCTCGGCTTGAAGCTTACGGTTGGCAAGCTGCCTGAAAGTAACACGCGCTTTAGCAGCAACCAAAACCCCATCGTGCCCGGCGCTCGCACGCGCTACTTATCGGAAGTGACTGATACCGTTCGCGGCTACAAAAAGCGCGTTGGCGCTCAGGTGAAACTCGTGCGTGAGATTCAGCAACTACGCAGCGCTGCAACGATGCTGCAACATGAAAAACCTGAGCGCTCCAGAGCCGCCGAAGCCACGATTGATCTCGCGCAATCGCGCGAGTTGCAGCTCGATAAAGATGCCACCAAGCTCTTGCAGCAATGGCCGCAAATGCAAGCCGCGTATGCAGGCGATGAATACGTCGTCAAAATCAGAGACAAAGAAATCCGCACGCAACTCGTACATAAAACGCTCTCAGGCACGAGCGTCCGCAAAGTCGCATTACCGAAATACGAAGACCACGGCGAAATCCTCAAATGGCTGATGCTCGACAACGTGCCCGGCAGCTTCCCGTATGCCGCTGGCACGTTCGCCTTCAAGCGCGAAGGCGAAGACCCCACCCGCATGTTCGCAGGCGAGGGCGATGCCTTCCGCACGAATCGCCGCTTCAAAGTGGTGAGCGAAGGCATGGCGGCTAAGCGCCTGTCCACCGCGTTTGATTCCGTCACGCTCTACGGCGCAGATCCTGAAGTGCGCCCCGATATTTACGGCAAAGTGGGCAACAGCGGTGTGAG
>JAYSRZ010000312.1:0-1433 GCA_043720775.1 Variovorax sp.
GCTCAAGCTTTGGCTGGGGCGCAAATAGCGCAGGAACATGGCTGTGGCGGCAAACAAAAAATCATCGAACAGCAATGGCGCTGGCTTGGCGCTGATTGCCGAGCTGCTGCCGCCTACCGCGCGTGAGCTGCTCTCGCTGCTGGGCGAGGCGGATGCGCTGGCGCTGATGCGCGGCTGCCCGGGGCAGCGGCTGAGAGTGCCACGCGCGATCAACGACAAGCATGTGTTGGCGCATACGCTCTCCGGGGCGGCTTATAAGGCGATGGTGCGCCGCTTTGGGGGGCAGGACATCAGAGTACCGAATTGCAAGGCCGCGCTTCTCAAGATTAGGGATGCGCAGATGGTGAGCGACTATGACGCGGGCTTGACCCCGAATGCGCTTTGCCTGAAATATGGGCTGACGCATCGGGCTGTGCAACGCGCACTGAATAGGCCTGTGGCTGAGGGCGTTGGATCAAGCAGCGCTTTGAACGCGCTCCAGAGTCGCGGCCAGCTCTCGCTGCTATGAATTTTGATGTTTGGCGAAAAAGTGCTACATTTCATGCACTGCTGCAAAAAACAGCAGTCGGGTTTGACAGCCCGATGGATACGCCAGTGACTCTTAGAGCCGCTGGACACCGCAAGGTTAGCGGCTTTTTCGTTTGTGCCCCTTTATGGTGGCTCGGATGGGAGGGCGCAAGCCCTGCCGGTTTCGCCTGGCGTTCCCCGGTCTGTCAACCCGTTCGAGCTACCGCCACATTTGACAGTGGGGCGACTAGTTTTTTTAACTGGAACGATAGGAGTTTGATATGAGTAATAAGCTGACACTGGCCGCGCAGGCCGTTCGCAACACGGTTGTCGTTAACGACGGCAAAGCTACTACAAGTAGCCGAATGGTTGCTGAGATCTTTGGCAAACGGCACGACGATGTTTTAAAAGCGGTTCGCAACTTGGACTGTTCGGATGCCTTTCGACTCCGCAACTTTGCGGAGTCCACCTACCTAAACGCACAGGGCAAAAGCCAACCGATGCAGGACATGACATTCGACGGATTCACATTTCTGGTGATGGGCTTTATAGGCGAAAAAGCCGCTGCTTTCAAAGAAGCCTACATTGACGAATTTAACCGAATGCGCAACAAGGAGCTGGAACAGCGCAATGCCTATCTTGAGAACTTTGCCCGTTTCCCAACTGAGCCGTTGACTGACGAGCGCCGTGCCAGCGTGGTGCAGATGATCTCCGAGGGCTACACGATTGCAGATGCCGCTCGTCTTAATCGGGTAAGCCAACAAACAGTGCGCATCCTGCGAGATGCCAACCTGCCAGCCGCTGTGAATAAAAACCAAGGCCGCTTGAATTTGGAAGGCGGTGCAGCATGAAGGCCGCAGCTCAAGCTATGGGTGCGGGCAAGGTGGCCAACCCCGACTTTGAGATGCTCGTCGTCCACGAGCAGC
>JAYSRZ010000313.1:0-11748 GCA_043720775.1 Variovorax sp.
TCATGAGAATTCTTAATCTTGACCGCTTGGCCTTCGACTTCGATTTCGCCCGAATCAGCCGTGTAGAAGCCATACAAAATCGACATCAGCGTCGATTTCCCCGCGCCGTTTTCTCCTACGATGCCGTGTATCGTGTCCTGCGCAACGCTCAGATCCACATCCGCATTGGCTACGACGGCGCCGAAGCGCTTGCAAATGCGAGAAAGCCGTACAGCTGGTGCTGCACGGCTTTCGGGGGTGATATTCAGATCGCTCACGCAGGAATTTTATCGATGTCCTGCTGGTCCATCACGAAAATTAAGAGCACTTGCTCGCGGCCATGTAATCGACAACTTTGATTTTGCCGGAGATGATGTCAGCCTTGGCAGCGTCAACCTTCTTGCGCATGTCAGCAGATACGAGCTTGTCGTTATTTGCATCCATCGCGTAATCCACGCCGCCTTCTTTCAAACCGAGAGCGCTGATGCCGGGTGTGTGCTTCTTCATCACGTTGTACACAGCGGTATCGACGCGCTTGACCATCGAGGTGAGCATGGTGCCGGGCTGGATGTGGTTTTGATTGCTATCAACACCGATGGCAAACTTGCCGCTGTCTTTAGCAGCTTGGTACACGCCCATGCCCGTGCCGCCGGCAGCTGCGAAGATCACATCTGCGCCTTTGGCCATTTGCGCTTTCGCCAGCTCGCCGCCGCGTGCTGGATCGTTCCAAGCCGCGCCAGTGGTGCCAGTCATGTTGGCGAACGTCTCAACTTTGCCATTAGCAAATTTTGCGCCTTGCTCGTAGCCGCACTGGAATTTGCGGATCAAAGGAATGTCCATGCCGCCGACGAAGCCGACTTTGCCTGTCTTAGAAGCAGAGGCGGCCATCATGCCAACAAGGAAGCTGCCTTCGTGCTCGTTAAACACGACGGACTGAACGTTAGGCTCTTTCACGACAAAATCGATAATTGCAAAGTTCAGTTTAGGAAATTCTTTGGCGATCTTCTCAATCGCGCCGCCTTGGCTGAAACCAATGCCAATGATCGGATTCGCGCCGCGCTCAGCCATGCGGCGAATCGCTTGCTCGCGCTGGGTCGGGTTAGTCACCTCAAATTCAAGGTATTGCGTGCCGGTCTCTTTTTTGAAGCGCTCAGCGCCGTTGTAGGCGGCTTCGTTAAAGGATTTGTCAAACTTGCCGCCCATATCAAAAATGACGGCGGGCTGGGCGAAAGCGGCCGTAGTGGCAAGCGCGACTGATGCGACGAGTGTGGAGCGCAAAGTGAATGTCATAGAAATGTTCCTAAAAGTTAACAAAATAGAGGTGCTTTCGCTGGGGGGCAACATGCACACTTCGTGTCATGATAATGCCAGAGAATGATGTTGGTTGACAAACGGGTAAATCTCTACACAGTTATGAAACTTGACTCTAATTTTTGGCAATGCATTCCCAAGGTGGTGTTGCATGAGCACTTGGATGGCAATTTGCGACCCGAGACTTTGCTGGAGCTGTGCCGAGAATGTGGCATCGCCTTACCTGATTTACCAGCGGACACACCGCAAGATTTACAACACTGGATTCACACGCAGGCCAACTCGGGCTCACTGGAGCGATACGTGGCCGCTTTTGGGCTCACGGTGGCGGCGATGGGTAGTGCGCGAGCTTGCGAACGTGTGGCTTTTGAGGCTGTGCAAGATTGCGCTCTTGATGGCGCTTTGCTGATTGAGTTGCGCATGGCGCCATTGCTGCTGGAGTCGCATGGGCTGAAAGGTGATGAGGCCGTCTCTGCGATGCTTGCTGGCTTCGCACGCGGTAGCTCGGCTACTGGCGTGCCGGCGGGCTTGATTGTGTGCGGTATGCGCACAGACTCCAATGCGGATGTGATGCGCAGCGCTGAGCTAGCTGCGCGGTTTGCCGGGCGAGGTGTGATTGGGTTTGATCTTGCAGGCGCGGAGCGCGGCTTCCCTGCCACGATGCATACAAATGCAGTTGCGCTTGCACGGGAAGCTTCTTTGGGCATTACGTTGCATGCCGGGGAAGCCGATGTGGGCGAGCGTGTGATCGAAGCGATGGATTTAGGCGCAACGCGCATTGGTCATGGCGTACAGATTACGCAGGGCGAGGGCTCTGGGCTTCGTATGCAAAAAGCGCGGGAATCGGGCGTGCATTTCGAGGTTTGCCCAACCAGCAATTTGCATACTGGAGCGTGGAAAGATCTCATATCTCATCCAATAACCGCGATGGAGCAGGCGGGCTTGAATGGGTCTGTGCAAGCGGACAATCGCTTAATTTCTGTGCTGACGCAAGGCAGTGAATTTCAAGTGGCGCATCAAGCCTGCGGCCTGAGCTTGGCGCAGATCATGCAAGGTCAAATTCGTGCAGCGCAAGCCTCATTTTTACCCGCTGCACAACGCCTGCGCGCAGAAGAACTATTGCGCGCTTGGTGCAACACGAATTCAATTGCTATTAAAAAATGAGCGCCTCACGCACGTTCTACGGGCGATAAACAACAAAAAGGCATAAAAAAAGGCCCGCATGAAGCGGGCCTTTTGATGTCATTACTGAGAAGTGATTAGTTAGCCGAGACACCTAAAGATTTCACGGTTTCGAGGTTCAAGTAACCATCGACTGGCAAACCTTTGGATTGCTGGTAGCCATTGACAGCGCGCATGGTCGTTTCACGCAACACACCGTTGATCGGGCCAGGGTTGTAGCCTGCTTTTGACAGGGCTTGCTGGATTTCCATGATCTTCTGTGGCGTTGCATTCGTCTCGCACAAAATCGCACGGTTCTCGATCCGAGCATCAGATGTCTTGACTTGATAAGAGATTGACTCGTATTGAGCTGGCACATCTTCAGCACGGGTGCTGGCAGGGACGTCTACGACTTGGCGTGTGTTGGTGCGGTACACCGCAGCAACCGTCTCCTCACGTGTGCTGGCTGGCGTGTCGATGATTTGACGAGCTTCGGTGCGGAAGACCGCTGGAATGGTCTCTTCACGTGTGCTGGCAGGAACGTCAACCACGTTACGTGTGACGGTGCGGAAGACCGCTGGAACGGTTTCTTCACGTGTGCTGGCTGGCGTGTCGATGATTTGACGTGACTCGGTGCGGAAGACTGCTGGAATGGTCTCTTCACGTGTGCTCGCTGGTGTGTCGATCACGCGGCGAGAAACGGTTTGAGACACGGCAGCCACTGGGATCTTACGCACAGACGCTGGCGTATCCACCACGCGGCGCTCAACCGTGCGGAACTCGGCTGGAATCGCGATTTCGCGCTGGCTGGCAGGCTTGTCGATCACTTGGCGCGTCACAGTTTGGAAGGTGGCGGGAATCGTCACTTCTTCGGTGCGAGCTGGCGTGGCTTCGATCTGCGTGCTGACCGCTTTGGTCGTGCTAGGCACTTCAATCGTGCGCACGTAGGCAGGCTGGTCGATCACTTGGCGGCTCACGGTTTGGAACGTTGCAGGGATCTTCACTTCGCGAACATAACCTTCTTCGCCAGAGCCTGCGCCGCGACCTGGTGCGTTCGCTGCTGCGCCACCGGTGCGGCCACCGGCTGCGGTGCCTGCGGCTGAAGAGCCAACAGCTTGTGCAGAAACGGTTGCTGCGCGCAGAACGCGCTCGCCAGATGGCGTGGCGGTGATGTTGCCACGGTCATCAAACTTGTAGCCACTAGCGCGGAGTTTGTCAATATCGATTTCTTGACGGGTGACGGTCTGCGACGTTGCAGCAATTGCCACTTCAGTCGTGCTGGCAGCAGTCACGAGCACTTGGCGCGAAACTGTGGAGTACTGTGCTGGCACTTCGACTTCACGCACGCTGGCAGGCGTTTTCACGATCTGGCGTGTGATCGTTTGGAATTGCTCAGGGATCACCACCAAGCACATCACATCATCTTCCAAACTGGTGTTGTTGGCTGTGCTGAATTGAGTGTTGCCAGAACGTGTTGCATTGCCTTCGACACGCGCACCTGCGACGCGGCCATCATTACCCACAGTGAAGCCGCTTAATGGGCGCACTTCCAGGGCTTGGCCGATAAAGGCACGACCACGCTTCCACTCTTTGGTTGCGTCTGCAACTTTGACACGCTCAGTCACAGTTTCGTAAGTGGCAGGCACTTCGAGCAGAGTTTTGCTGGCTTCTTTGACCAAAACGCGATCCGTTTCAGTACGGTACGTTGCTGGGGTGACCTGCAAACGTGAGCTGGCGCCCGTGCGCTGAGCTTGCTCGGTCACGGTGCGGAAAGGAATCGCGATGGGTTCGTAGCGAATGCTCTCTGGGCGAGCGACGACTTGCTCTGTCTCGGTCCTGAACGTGGCAGGCACGGTCTCAACGCGGGTCGAAGCTGGGCGGTCGATCACGTTCTCGGCACGCGTGGTGTAGGTGGCGGGGATCACGCGAATTTCTTTGCGTGCTGGCGTGGCTTGCACTTGCTCAGTGACGGTTTTGAAGGTTGGAGCAATCGTTTCAAAGCGCTTGCTCTCTGCTTTCACCAAAATCGTCTCGCTCACTGTTTTGTAGGTGGGAGCAATCGGCTCATCGCGCGTGCTAGCAGGCTGCACGACGATTTCTTCAGACACGTTTTTGTACGTTGCTGGCACGGGGATCTGACGCTTGACTTCTGGCGAGACGAGGACTTGCTCGGTCACAGTTTTGTAGGTCGCAGGAATGGCGATCGGGCGCTTGAATTCTGGCGAAACGAGCGCTTGCTCGGTCACTGCTTTGTAGGTCGCAGGAATGGCGATCGGGCGCTTGAATTCTGGCGAGACAAGGACTTGCTCGGTCACTGTTTTGTAGGTCGCAGGAATGGCGATTGGGCGCTTGTATTCTGGCGAGACGAGCACTTGCTCGGTCACTGCTTTGAGCGTACCGGCCACGGGCACGAAGCTCTTGGTTGCGGGTGTCTTGACGACTTGCTCAGTTTTGGTTTCAAACTTAGCAGGGATTTGCACGTTGGCGTAGCACTCGCCGCTTTGCGATGCGATAGCAGCCACTGGCGCTGCAGCGATCGAGGCGACTGGGCGAGGCATATTGCCGCTGAAATTGTTATCGCACTGCTTCATGCTGGCGCGTGTTGCGTCGCCTGCAGCGTTGAAATAGACGTTGACGGCCATTTCAGGGCCGTAAGGAATGTACTTACCGATCAAGCCTACGCTCACGCCATCACGGCCTTGGCTGCGGCCAACGCCACGGTCGCATGCGCCGCGCTCGTATTGGCTTGCGTCATAGCCCAACGCGCCAGCTGCTTTGGTGGCATTCACTAAATCTTTGAGCTTTTGCTCTTTCACATCGGCTTCGCCAGCGCGCTTGAGCGGCACTTGTGTGGTGTGTGGCTGATAAAACTTCGCCGTACCTGCGACAACGGCAGCATCGCATTCGGCGGCGCTGTCATAGCCTTCATTGCCGAAGCCGTCGCTGTGCTTTGCAGCTAGGGCGTTGCTCATCATAAAAAATGAGCTGCCTAAAGCCGCGCATAAGCCAATCGCTTTAAAGCGGCGTGTAGATGATGTAGATGTGGTTTGCATATGATCCCCATTAATGGTATTTGTAGAATTTGAGTCACTCTTCGAGCTAGCTGCGTAGTATGTTCGCTAAAACGTAACCCGCACCGTTTATAACACTTTATGTTGTGAAAAGTGTGCGAAATTGCCACGCCTTTGGAGAAAAACTAACAGTTTTTTTGAGTAGTTTTCAAGCCGTAAGAAAGCGTAAGAAAGATTGGTGTCAGTTGCGCATTTGCCGCCCAGCGGTTGGCTGCGGCGAACGGCATGGATGCAAAGCAAAAACTCAAAATAATCAAGAGCGAAAAACAAAATAGCCCGCAGATTTCTCTGCGGGCTATTTGGCTGGAAAAAAGAAGAATTACTTCTTAGGCTCATCTTTCTTCGCGTCTTTTCCTGCTGCTGCGGCGGCAGGCTTGTCGTCTTTCTTAGCAGCAGCGCCTTTTTTGTCGGCTTCTACCTTTGCTTTTGCATCGGCTTTGGCTTTCTTGTCAGCATCAGCTTTAGATTTCTTCTCTTCAGCAGCTTTTGCTTTAGCTTCAGCCTTGGCTTTCTTCTCTGCATCGGCCTTGGCTTTTGCATCTGCTTTTGGATCAGCTTTAGCTTCTGGCTTGGCAGCAGCTGCGGCAGCTGGTGCAGCTGCGGCAGGCTTGGCATCAACAGCTTTTGCTGCCGCTGGCGCTGCAGCAGCAGGCTTGGCGTCCGCAGCTTTTGCATCTTTAGCAGGCGCTGCGGCGGAAGCTGCAGCTGGCTTAGCAGCAGCGTCTTTAGCCATTGGCTTGTCGTCTTTCTTCGCAGGTGCAGCTGCTACGCCTTTGAAGCTAGAGCCACCGACAGTCATGCCTTCAGAAGAGAATTTCGCGGCATTGGTTTCACCGACACCGTTAACGCGGGCGATCAGATCGTTCCAGTCTTTGAAATTGCCTTTTTTGCGCTCATCCAAAATTTTGCCGGAAATACCAGGGCCAATGCCTTTAATGCCATCAAGCTCGGCAGCGGTGGCTTTGTTGACATCAACAGCCGCAAAAGACAGCGCGGCGTAGAACAAAGCAAATAAAACAAACAGTTTTTTCAACATGAGACAACTCCTTCAGATTGGATGGAAAGGTTTTTTTGAGTTCGGCAAAGCCGAGGCTGCCAAACTATAACGGTGGACACAGTGCTTCGTTGACTTGGGCGCGGCATTGAGATTAGTAGATACCCGAAGTCATCAAGATCGCTTTGGCGGCTGCATCGTGCAGAAGGGCCTTAGTTTGTCATGGCATACCGCAAGTTGATCAAGCGTGATGCTAAGCCACAGGTGTGCAACTGCAACTTGTCAGCAATAAGCTGTTGCCAGTGCCTTCGCGCTTGATCATGCATCCAGTCGAGCTTTTGCTCAATTCATAAACAGTTGGCAAGCTGCGCTCGCGGCCTTGAGCCAGCCTGCCGGTGTCGTCAAGTAAGGGTGCTGGCGCAATGCTCAAAAAGCTGTTGTCGGCGAACGCTGCATGCGTCAAAACAGTGCGCAGGCCTTGCTGCAAGGTGATGAAATCTTGTATTTGCACGATGCAGGCGTTTGATGCACGGCCTTCGCTCATCCTTGCGGGGACGCTGCTTGCATTCGCGCTTTGGCAGGCAAGCTGCAAAGAGACAACGGTGAGCAAAAGCGCTGTGTGCATGTGTTTCATTTAAGAGAGCTGTTTGGCATCTTCATGATGCGCATTTCCTCCATAGGGCTGCGCATCATTTTGTAGTTGGGCAGCTCTGTGGTGGCGGCTTTTTGCGCCCCTTTGCTGGCAATCGCTTGGCTGGTCGCCGGGCAGCGGCCTGTTTTGATGTAATTCAGTGCGCCAGAGAGCATCAGCTCAGATTTATCACCTCTTTGGCGGTCGAGATCGTCTGCCACGGCGCATGTGGGTGCAAAGCCGTCTTCATAGGCGCTGAACCCCTTGGAGTTTTCGATCCTGCTTTGAAGTGCGAAATAAGTCGTTCCGCAATTTTCTTCGGGGATAAACGCAAAGGGTTTCCCGCAGGTGGTACTGCCGATGCGGATCACTTCGAGATACGGAGATAAGCCGTTAATTACACTTTCGCTAGCCGAGCATGTGTCGCTGGTTGTCAATACAAATACTCTTTTAAGTCCAAGCTGCGATATCGCCATGCCAGGAACTACGTTGTTGACTCGATCGCCAATCGTGCCGTCAATAAAATCGTTGGTTTGGCAGAAGGGACTTGGGTTTTTGCCATTGCAAACGGTTTTTTCAAAAACCTTATCCTTTAAATCCGCTCTGCCGATCATGTAACTGAGCTGATTGGCGAGCGCCACAATGCCGCCGCCGTTATAGCGAAGATCCAGCACCAATTCTTCAACTTTATCGGATTTTAACTTTGTGATTGCGTTGATGAGTTGAGTTTGCGCTGTCACGTCAATGAATGTGTTTAAAGCGAGATACCCGACTTTGCTGGCGCCGAGATGTAGCGTTTTGGCAATTTCTACAGGCGGTGCGATGACGTTGACAGATGAAACCACCACGACCTCTTCGATCTCATCCGAGCCTGCCGCTTGCAGGCCAAACGTCGTGGTTTTGATGGCAACGCTCGGTTCCAGGCCTTCAAGGAGCACGCCTCCGCCTGCTTCTGTGGCGTCGTTAATGTCTACGCCATCGATTGATTTCACGGTGTCGCCGCGCATCACGCCTGCTAAATCACCTGGCGAGCCAGGCTCAACTCTGATGACCCGAATAACGCGCGTTGGGGTTGCTGGCGCAGTCGATGTCGCGGTGGTAGTTGGATTATTGAGGCTCGCAAAGACGATGCCATAACCCGATGAAATACCCGCTTGTTGATTGTTTCGGTTGTCCGTAGACCTAACGAAGCTGAATCGATCTACACGTTTGCCTGACGCCGTGAGCTTGGGTGTGAGAAGCGATCTAAAGTAGGCTCGCAGCGCCTCGAATGTGCTGCCTTCATATGATGCGGCTGTAAACGGCGCTGGATCCACCTGTGGCACATCAGGATAGAAAAGATAGGTTTCGTCCATAAATGCCCGCACCCACAACTTCTCCGTGTCGATACTGCCTTTGACTTCAGTAGAACCGTCTCCAACACGCGGCACGGCGCATTGCTTGGCCACTGAGGCAGCGGTGTAGCCAAGGGCGGGCAAAGTCGCAGTTGTTGCTGTTACTGGATTCAAGGTTTGCGTTGTTGCTGGGGCAATTGTGGGCGTCGTGCCGGATGGTTCGGGTGTGGACGGTGAATCGATATTTGAGGCGGGCGATGTGGGCGACAAGGCTGGTGTGCCCGCGTTGGCGCTGGAATTACTACCTTCATTGCCACCGCCACCGCAGGCGACAAGCCATGCGAGCATGTTGACTACCGCTAGCCATTTCAAGGCAGTACAAGTGCGCCGACCTGTAGGTGATGACGATGCTGATGCTGATATTTCGTTCATGACAAGCGTTCTTTAAAGAATAGATCGTTGAACGATACGCTTGCAGCCGGTATCTTTAAGTTATTGACGGTGAGTGATTGCTCGCGGTATTTTGTTGCGCTGGGTGTTGCGTGGCCGCTAACATGTGTGTGCCTTGTGACACATCTTGCGTGTGCTAATCGTTTAAGCGCCACTCGATCACCAGCGGCGACCAGATTTTTCCGCCATCGCGCGGCAACACTTCGGTTTTCTCAAATGCACGCACCACGGCTTCATCCCATTCTTTGTTTCCGCTGCTGCTGAGTACGCGCGGGCGGCCCAGCACCGTGCCGTCGGGCGCAAGACGCACCTCGACGCTGACCTTTGGATTGCCGCTGGCGCTGCTCGGAAAAACGAGATTGGGGCGCACGCGACCTTTGATAAGGCCTGCATAACCGCTGCTGGGGCCGCTAGATTGCAGGGCTGCGCCTTGAGCAGATGGCGCGCCGCTCGCGCCTGCCAAGCCGGCCATGCGTTCGATGTTTTTCAATCGCTCTGCTTCTTTGGCTTCCTCCAGTTTTTTTTCTTCGAGCGCTTTGTTGGGCTTAGGTTCGGGTTTGGGAACTGGCTTGGGTTCAGGCTTTGCTTGGACTTTAGGCTCTACCTTAGGCTCCGCTTTGGGCGGTGGCTTAGGCTTCTCTTTTTCTACTGCGATAACGGGCGCTTTCACAGTCGGCGATTCGGGCGCTTCAACTGGCTTGGGTGCAGGCTTGGGCGCAGGAGGCGGGGGCACTTCAACCAACTTCGGCGCTGCTTGTTGTGGCAGGGCGCTCCAAAGCTCGGCCTCTACAGTCGTCACTGCTGCTTCACGCTTCCAGCTCACGCCCCAAGTCAGCGCACCAAGAAGGAGCAAATGCGCTAGCAATGCCCAAGAGACAGCTCGGCCAGTGCCTTGCGCTCGCGGCGGGAAAAAATCAGTGCGGTGCTGTGATACTGCGGCCATGCTGGCAGTGACTCGCCTGTTACTTGGCCAACTGGACGGAAAGCCCCACGCGCTCAATGCCAGCGCGCTTGAGTTTGTCCATCACTTGCACCACAGTTTCATACTTCACGCTCTTATCGGCACTGATCACCACGGCCACATTCGCTTGGCCTGCCTGCATTTTTTTAACTTGGTCTGCTACAGAGTTGATAGCACTTTGCGCAGTCTCCTTGGCCTCTGGAAGCATTTTCAGCTCAAGTTTTTCATCTTTACCAATGACAATTTGAATCACGCGATCCGGCTGCTTGGCCGCTTTGCCCACGCTGGGCAGATCAATCATGCTGGGCGTGATCAGTGGCGCTGTGACCATGAAGATGATCAGCAGCACGAGCATCACATCAATAAAGGGCACCATGTTGATTTCGCTGATCGTCCGGCGACCGCGTCCACGAGAGATCATGCTGGGCATCGCGCTACTCCCTTAATGGCCTGAGGCAGATTGCGCAGTAGTTGCGCTCACATTGCGCTGCAAGATGTTGGAGAATTCTTCAATAAACGTCTCCAGACGAATCGCCACGCGATCAATATCTCGCGCAAAACGGTTGTAGGCCACCACAGCAGGAATGGCCGCAAATAGACCGATTGCCGTGGCTACAAGCGCTTCGGCGATACCGGGCGCAACGGTGGCGAGAGTGACTTGCTGAAGCGATGCAAGACCAGTGAATGCATGCATGATGCCCCACACGGTGCCAAACAAGCCGACATAGGGCGAGACGGAGCCGACAGAGGCGAGGAAGGACAGGTTGCTTTCTACTGCATCCATCTCCCTTTGGTAGCTCGCCCGCATCGCGCGGCGAGCGCCATCCATCAAAGCTGAGCTGTCCGTGATGCGACGCTCGCGCAGCTTTTGAAACTCGCGCATGCCGCTGGCAAAAATGCGCTCCATTGGGCCGGAAAGCTTGGCATTTTTTGCTGCGCTGGCATAGAGCTCATTTAGCGATGAGCCACTCCAGAATTCTTTTTCAAAATCTTCGTTGAGCGTGTTGACCTTCTTCAATGCAGCGAGTTTGCGAAAAATCGCCGCCCAGCTAGATATCGAGACAACAACGAGCAGCAGCATCACCGCTTGCACAACGAAGCTCGCGTTCAAGATCAGATGCAAGATGGAGAGTTCAGGATTGGCAGTGTTCAAATCAATTTCTCCGATACAGATAGTGGGATTCTGCCCGGTTTCAAAGTGAGCGCATTTACCCAAGCGATACAAATTGTGCCTTGGCAGATAACAGGGGAGTCAACTACAGATTCCTGTTTTGATAGCGCCTCACGCAGTATCGGCGGGCTGTGAAGGCGTATTTCTTGTGAAATCTTGATGCTGACACGGCCAATATCTGCGATTTTGGCGCTCACGCTCAATTCATCATCCAAGCGAGCAGGCAGCAAATATTTGAGTTGTGTATCGGTGACGACAAACATGCCGCTGGTTTGCTCCTTCAGCGCCCGCTGTGAAATACCCAAGGAGCGCAGCCATTCGGTGCGGGCGCGCTCCATGAATTTCAGATAGTTCGCATAAAACACGATGCCTCCTGCATCGGTGTCTTCCCAATAAACGCGGATGGGGAAAGTAAAAATCTCTGAACTCAGAAAACCGTTCGAGCTGAGCTTGTCGAAGCCAACAGACCCTTCGACAGGCTCAGGGCGAACGGGTTGATTGACTGGCCAAGATTCGCTCATTACTCTAAGACAGCGCGAATACGAGCAATCGCCGTTTGCAAATCTTGCATCGAGCTTGCGGTGGAAAAGCGCACAAAATTTGAGGTGGAATCTGCTCCAAAATCCCGCCCAGGCGCGATCGCGACGTGAGCGCGATGCAAAACTTCAAAAGCGAAATCCCAGCT
>JAYSRZ010000314.1:0-4041 GCA_043720775.1 Variovorax sp.
TTACAAAAGTTTTGGTCGGCTTGGCGGGATTCGAACTCGCGACCCCTTGCACCCCATGCAAGTGCGCTACCAGGCTGCGCTACAAGCCGAAACTGATTCAAACAAAACAAAAAAGATGGTGCGGCTGGCAGGAATTGAACCCACGACCCCTTGGTTCGTAGCCAAGTACTCTATCCAACTGAGCTACAGCCGCACAAGTTCTGAATTGTAGCATGCGAATTAGAGAATCCTTGGCACGCTAGAGCTGTTTCCACCCTGACTGAGCGCATTTCCCACCAGCTTAGAGGTGATGTCCACAATCTGAATCATGCGCTCATAAGGCATGCGCGTAGGGCCGATCACGGCGAGCTTGCCGACCACAAGGCCATCAACCATATACGGCGCACTGACGACCGACAATTCCTCGACCGGCACGACTTGGCTTTCCCCACCAATATAAATCCGCACGCCCTGCGCTTGGCTCGACACATCGAGCAGCCGCAGCAATTGCGCTTTCTGCTCAAACAAATCAAACGCGCGGCGCAGATGCCCCAAGTCTTGCGAGAAATCACTCACAGCGAGTAAATTGCGCTCACCAGAAATCACAACTTCTCCGTCACTAGAGCCCAGTGCCTCTGAGCTCACGTTGACCGCGGCTTGCATCAGCTGCGCAATTTCGCCTTGCAGCTGCGCCACTTCAATTTTTAAGCGCTCGCGCACCTGCTCGATAGCCAAGCCCGCGTAATTCGCGTTCAAAAAATTCGCCGCTTCAATCAGCTGGCTTTGCGTGTAATCGCTCTCCGTGAAAATCACTCGGTTTTGCACATCGCCATCAGGTGCGACGATGATCACCAAAATACGCCTTTCAGAGAGCCGCAAAAATTCAATATGTCTAAACACCGATGTCTTGCGCGGCGCGATCACCACGCCCACAAATTGCGACAGCGACGACAGTAAATTTGCCGCATTACTGATCACCCGCTGCGGTTGATCGGCAGCGATGCTCTGCGTGGGAATGCTGCTCTGATCCACTGTCAGCATGGTATCGACGAACAAACGGTAACCTTTAGATGTCGGGATGCGCCCAGCACTTGTGTGCGGCGAGGCGATCAGCCCCAGCTCTTCCAAATCGCTCATCACATTGCGGATGGTTGCCGCAGACAGATCCAAGCCACTGGCTTTTGAAAGCGTGCGCGAGCCAATCGGCTGGCCATCGGCAATGTAGCGCTCGATCAACGCTTTCAGCAACAGTTTGGCGCGGTCATCCATTTAAATTTTGTGCAATAAGTATATCAAAATTCATTTTAATGTTGTAATTTGAACATGCTATCTCAAGCCCCCAAATTCCGCCATGCGGCGCTGATCGGTAAATACCATACGGCCAGCATGAGCATGCGCGAGACGCTGCTGGATTTATCGCAGTTTCTTCATGGCTTGGGGCTGGATGTGTCGTTTGATGCGGAGAGCGCAAACAACCTGAGCGCGGAAGGCGTGCATGGCCATGCGGTGCTCAGCTTGGAGCAGATTGGCGAGCAATGCGATCTAGCGCTGGTGATTGGCGGCGATGGCACGATGCTGGGCATGGGCCGGCGGCTTGCGCCTTACGGTATTCCGCTGATCGGCATCAATCATGGCCGCTTGGGATTTATTACTGATATTGCACTAAATGCCTACAAAGCCACGCTGGCGCCCATGCTGCATGGCGAATACAGCCAAGAGGAGCGCCCGTTGATGCAAGCCAAGGTGATGCGCGATGGGCAATGTGTGTTTGATGCACTGGCACTCAATGACGTGGTGATCAACCGAGGCGCGGGCTCAGGCATGGTGGAGTTGCGCGTAGAAATTGATGGGCATTTTGTGGCGAATCAGCGCGCTGATGGCCTCATCATCGCCTCGCCCACGGGATCAACTGCCTACGCGCTGTCTGCTGGTGGGCCGATCATGCATCCTGCATTAGGCGGCTGGGTGATCGTGCCGATTGCACCGCATACATTATCAAATCGGCCTCTAGCGCTCTCCGATACTGCGCAGATCGCTATCAAGTTAGTAGCAGGCAAGGAAGCCAGTGCGAATTTTGATATGCAAAATTTGGCCTCTCTTTTGGTGGGCGATGAGATCTTGGTTAGCCGCTCAGAGCATGCCGCAAAATTTTTGCATCCGAAAGGCTGGAGTTATTACGACACGCTGCGAGCCAAGCTGCACTGGAACGAAGGCACGGTGTAAATCGCTATGACATTGCGAAGCATTCATCTCAAAGATTTCGTCATCGTGCGCGAACTGCAGCTTGATTTGCACTCAGGCTTTTCTGTGCTGACGGGCGAGACAGGAGCTGGCAAATCGATTCTCGTGGATGCACTGCAATTGGTCTTGGGCTCACGCTTTGAGAACGGCATCGTGCGCGAAGGCGCTGCTAAGGCGGAGATTTCTGCCGAATTTGATGCACCGAAGAGTTTGCAGGCTTGGCTGCATGAAGCCGGCTTTGAATCAGACGGTTTCTTGTTGCTGCGCAGAAGCATCGATGCGCAAGGCAAGAGCCGCGCTTGGATCAACGGCAGTGCGGCCACGCTCACGCAGCTGCGCGAAGCGGCTGATCATTTGGTGGATATTCATGGTCAGCATGCTTGGGCGCAGCTGACCAAGCCAGCTGAGGTGCGCCGGCTGCTGGATGCATACGGCCGGATTGATTCCTCAAAAGTGATGCAAGCTCACACTGCTTGGCGCGAAGCGGCCAAAGTTCTGAAAGATGCACAGGCCGCGCAAGCCACACTGGCCAGCGAACGCGAGCGCTTGGCTTGGCAGCTAGGCGAACTCGCCAAGCTCTCACCGCAAGCAGGAGAGTGGGAAAGCATCAACGCCGAGCACAGCTTGCAGTCAAACTCGCAAGATTTGCTCGCCGCTGCACATGAAGCAAGCAATTTACTCACAGGCGATGAAGGCGCGGCACAGCGCCTGTCCAAAGCTTTAGATTTGCTACAAAAAAATGAGCACCTTACGCAGGAATTCAGGGCGCTAGCGGCCGATTTGGCTTCAAACTTAGCCCAAATTGATGATGCCTCCCACAGCCTGCAAGCCTTCACGCGCCGCACAGCGCCTGATCCCGCTCGCCTGGCCGAGCTTGATGAGCGCGTATCGCTCTGGCTGCAACTGGCCCGCCGCCATCATCGCTCACCCGAAGAGCTGCCAGCGCTGCTGGCGCAATGGCAAATTCAGCTCAAGAGTTTAGAAGCCGCCAGCGATCTAGCGGCCTTGCAATTGCGCTTAGATCGTGCTGCGGCTGCATTGCATGCCGAGTGCCAAGCTTTGAGCAAGCAGCGCAAAAAAGCCTCTCCCTTGCTTGGCGCAGCCATCAGCACAGCCATGCAAGGTTTGGGTATGCAAGGCGGGCGCTTCGAAGTGGCGCTCACTGCTTGCGAGCCCTCATCGTTTGGCGCAGAGACTGTAGATTTTTTAGTGGCTGGCCATGCAGGCAGTACGCCGCGCCCTGTGGGCAAAGTGGCCTCCGGCGGCGAACTCTCGCGCATTGCCTTGGCCATTGCTGTGACAACAAGCGAGCTAGGCAACGCGGGTACGCTGATTTTTGACGAAGTGGATTCTGGCATTGGCGGCGCAGTGGCCGAAACAGTAGGCCGCTTGATGAAGCAATTGGGCAAAGACCGGCAAGTACTTGCGGTCACGCATTTGCCGCAAGTCGCCGCTTGTGCAGACCATCATCTACTGGTCGCAAAAAAACTGGTGGGATCTCTCACGGAGAGCTCTGTCACGTCGATTTCAGGCGAGCAGCGCGTGACCGAAGTCGCGCGCATGCTCGGCGGCGAAAAGCTCTCAGGCACAACGCTGGCACATGCCAAAGAAATGCTGCAAGGCGCTGCACTATGACGGCCGCACCCAGCCTGCCCGCGCTCGAAGTGATCTTGATTACGGGCATGTCGGGTTCGGGCAAATCTGTGGCGCTGCATGCGCTGGAAGATGCAGGCTACTACTGCGTTGACAATTTGCCGCCTGAATTGCTGCTCTCATTTCTTGAGCTAGAGCAGCAGCATCACGTGAGCAAAATTGCCATTG
>JAYSRZ010000315.1:0-1426 GCA_043720775.1 Variovorax sp.
GAGAGCTTTTTCATGTCGACGCCGAGCGCTTTAAGTTGCTCAATTTGGCTAATCGGCAGCCCCACCATGCGCTCCATCACGATCACTTCCGTATGGCAAAAATCCCAAAACATCTCGGGAATCATCACCAAATTCAAGCCCGCCATATTGCGACGCAGCTGCGCTGAATTAGCGGCCTCTCGCACAAGATCCAGCTCATCATGCAAATACTTATCGAATTCAGCGACGACCTCGAGCGGCTTCAAGCGCTTGCCATCTTGAGAGATGCTCTCAACCCAGCCTGCCATCATGCGCATGAGGCTCAAATCTTTATCAATCACCGGCAGCATGCCCGGCCTGAGCACCTTAACAGCCACATCCCGCAACTCGCCGCTCTTTGTGCGCAACGTGGCGAAATGCACCTGCGCAATCGAAGCACTGGCAATCGGCTTGTGTTCAAAGCTCTCAAAAATATCGGCCAGCTTGCGGCCAAAAGCGCGCTCAATCGTGGCCACAGCAATGCTCGAATCAAACGGCGGCACACGGTCTTGCAGCATCGCCAGTTCATCGGCAATATCGGTAGGCAGCAAATCGCGCCGCGTGGAGAGCACTTGGCCGAATTTCACGAAGATGGGGCCGAGTGCTTCCAGCGCTTCACGCAGCCGCTGGCCACGCGGAGCGCTTAAATTTCTACCTAGCGAAGCAATCCGCGCAATCAGCGTGAGCCAAGGCTTTTGAAAACTCTTGAGCACGAGTTGATCAAGCCCATAGCGCAGCACGATGAAGACGATGAAGCTGCCCCGACTGAAGCGCGCAAACCAACTCATGAGGCGGATGACTCTGGTTGGTTTTGCTTCATAGCTGCGGGTGCAATGAATTTTTTGAGCGCATCACCGATGCCGCGCACAGCCTTCATCAGCGTGTGCGCGGGCACATCGCCCACAATACGCGAGAGATCTTCCTCCACATCCCAGCGCACATGATCGACCAGCCAATTGACTTCCGCTGCCAGCATCACATCACCAGAGACTTCCATGCGCGGTTTCTCACCACTGAGCAGCGTTTGTAGAATGGTGAGCGGATTCGTATCGAGCACTTTGAGCGACAAATCGGCCTCATCATCGGCCTGTGCCAAATCAAGCAAGCCCGCCGGAGTTACTATTAATTTCAGAGCTACAGGCGCAGCATCGATGCCGACAACTTGCCCTTTTTGCCTCTTTAAACGCTCAATAGCCGCTGGCTCTTGCTGCAAGACGTGATTGAGCAGCAACACCACGCGCTGCTGCATTTCGCGCATCAGCCAATCAGGCGGCGTGGGAAGCGGGAAACTCGGGAAGGCTGGGGCTGTACTCATGCTGTGCATTATCTCTGCTTATTTTGCGGGGTGAGATTTGAGGGTTTGCTTTTGCAGCTTGTTTGGCGCGGCTAAGGCCTGTGGGAGCCATAT
>JAYSRZ010000316.1:0-1424 GCA_043720775.1 Variovorax sp.
CGCTGGGTTTGCTTTCGTGGGTGATGTGGTAATTGCTGAGCCCAAAGCTTTGATTGGCTTTGCCGGGCCGCGTGTCATTGAAAACACCGTGCGTCAAACGCTGCCCGAAGGCTTCCAACGCGCTGAATTCTTGGTCGAAAAAGGAGCAGTTGATTTTATTTGCGACCGCCGCGAGCTGCGCGCAAAAATCGCCAGCGTCCTAGCCATACTGCAGCGCCAGCCCGCTGACGCCATCTCTTAAATCGTTTTTTTCAATGAGCACCTGTGATTCTGAATAATCTCCCGCTCTTCCCCCTCGGCTCGGTCCTTTATCCGGGTTCGGTGTTACCGCTGCGCATTTTTGAAGTGCGCTATCTCGACATGATCCGCCGCTGCGTTGAAAACGGTGCGCCGTTTGGCGTCGTGAGCCTCACTCAGGGCGTAGAAGTGTCCAAGCCCGGGCAGAACGAAGCATTCGCGCAAGTGGGTACGTTAGCAGTCGTCACAGAGCACGAGGCACCTCAGCCTGGTCTGCGCGTGATCCGTTGTGTCGGCCAACAGCGTTTTCGCACCACTCGAATCGAGCGGCTTAAGCATGGCTTGTGGATTGCAGACGTAAGCTATTTGCCCGAAGACAGCGTTGTCAAAGTGCCGCAAGAGCTCGATTCTTGTCGCGTATTGTTTGAAAGCGTTCTCGCAAAGATGTCAGGCGACGTGAAAGCAGATCTCTTTCGCGGAAATGCCGGGGAAGAGCAACTGTCTGATTGCAGCTGGCTGGCCAATCGCTGGTGCCAGCTTTTGCCTTTACCGCCTGCGATGAAGCAACGTCTGCTGGAGCTGGATAGCCCATTGATCCGGCTTGAATTGGTCAGTGACTTGCTGGAAAAGCTGGGCATTGATCCTCAGCGCTCCGCTTAGGAACTATTGAATTTATAGCACTTCACGCAGTTTATACGCCACTTGTTGCGCTTTTTTGCTTAAAATTGTCACGTGAAACGTTGTTTTGATCTCATCCTCGCGTCAATCGCTTTAATCGTCTTGATCTTGCCAATGATCGTCGTCGCTTTGGCCGTGCGCTTTACATCAAAAGGTGCAGCGCTGTATTGGTCCGAGCGAGTCGGGCAATATAACCGCTTGTTCAACATGCCGAAATTCAGAAGCATGCGCACAGACACCCCAGCCGTTGCAACACATCTGTTAGAAAAACCCGAAGCCTGGCTCACCCCCATCGGCTCCTTCATCCGCAAAACCAGTCTCGACGAACTGCCGCAGCTGTGGTGCATTCTCAAGGGCGACATGAGCTTCGTCGGCCCCCGCCCTGCTCTGTTTAATCAATATGATCTAATTGAGCTTCGCACAGCTAAAGGCATTCACTGCCTCGTGCCCGGTCTCACGGGTTGGGCACAAATCAATGGGCGCGATGAACTCTCTGTAGCGGATAAGGT
>JAYSRZ010000317.1:0-4024 GCA_043720775.1 Variovorax sp.
AAATTGAGGATGCGATCACCGCCTGCGGGGGAAAGGCCGGTGGTTTCAGTGTCTAGGAATATTTGGCGCATATGGGTATGTTAGCTGCAAAAATTCGAAGAAAAAGACAGGACGCGAAAGGCGCGAAAGTTACGCGAAAGACGCGAAAAAATAACAAGAGAAAAAGAAAATCGAAAATTCGAGCCAAGTTTCTTTGAGACCTGAGTCTTCTTTCTTTTTAGCGTCTTTCGCGTAACTTTCGCGTTTTTCGCGTCCGGAAATTGGTTTTCGATCTCAATAAACTAATCAATGATTCTCTTTCGCATGATTGATCGTGTAGCGCGGGATTTCCACCGTCAAATCTTTTTGAGCCACAAACGCTTGGCACGACAGCCGAGAATTTGGCTCTAGCCCCCAAGCGCGGTCTAGCAAGTCTTCTTCGTTTTCATCGAGCTCATTGAGCGATGCGAAGCCCTCGCGCACGATGATGTGGCAGGTGGTGCAGGCGCAACTCATGTCGCAGGCGTGTTCGATGTTGATGCCGTTATCGAGCAACACTTCGCAGATGCTGTCGCCTGAGTTGGCTTTGAGCTCGGCGCCTTGCGGGCAGATTTCGACATGGGGGAGGATTTTGATGATGGGCATGATGTTTACAAAGTGTCCACGGTTTTGCCGGTGAGTGCGCGTTGGATGCCGGCGTTCATGCGCTCGGCGGCGAAGGCTTCTGTGCCGTCGGCCAGGGCTCTGGTGGCGGCTTCTACTTTTGCGGCATCTTCGAAGGCTTTGCCTGCGATAGTGGCTGCGATCAATGCATCAATCTTTGCTCGCTCGTCGCCGCTGAGTAAACCGCCATCCGATGCGAGCGCTGATCGCGTGGCGAGCACCATGCGGTCTGCCTCTAGCCTCGCTTCGGCCAAGGCTCGGGCGGCCATGTCTTCAGCCGCTGTGCCGAAGCTGTCTTGCAGCATCCGGGCGATTTCGTCGTCAGACAGGCCGTAGCTGGGCTTGACATCGATGCTGGTTTCTACGCCGCTGATTTGCTCTTTCGCATCCACCTTGAGCAGACCATCGGCATCCACGGTGAAGGTCACGCGGATGCGCGCTGCGCCGGCCACCATGGGCGGGATGCCGCGCAGGGTGAAGCGGGCGAGGCTGCGGCAATCTTTCACCAGATCGCGCTCGCCTTGAATCACATGCAGTGAGAGAGCCGTTTGGCCATCTTGATAGGTGGTGAAATCCTGCGCCATCGCGGTGGGAATCGTCGTGTTGCGCGGAATGATGCGCTCAGACAGGCCGCCCATGGTTTCGATGCCGAGGGAGAGCGGGATCACATCAAGCAGCAGCAAATCGCCTTGCGGATTGTTGCCAGCGAGTTGATTGGCGGAGATGGCAGCACCTAGCGCGACGACTTCATCGGGATTCAAATTGTTCAACGGCGGCTTGCCAAAAAATTCTTCGACCGCACGCTGCACCTGAGGCATGCGCGTGGAGCCGCCCACCATGACCACGCCTTGGATGTCATCTTTGCTCAATTTCGCATCGCGCAACGCTTTGCGCACGGCTTGCATGGTCTTAGCCGTCAAATGCGCAGTGATTTGCTCAAAGTCTGCTGTTTTTATGACGAAATCACCATTTCCGCCCGTATTTACTGCGTTAAGTGCTATCAAATCAGTAGTAGATAGCTGCTCCTTCACGCTGCGCGCTTGGCGCTTGATCTGCGCTTTTTCAGCGGGCGTATCTGCTGTTTTGCTCGTTTGCGCAAGGATGAATTCTGCCAAAGCCGCATCGTAATCATCGCCGCCCAGCGCTGAATCACCGCCTGTGGAAAGCACTTCAAACACACCCTGGCTCAAACGAAGAATTGAAATGTCAAACGTACCGCCACCAAGGTCATACACGGCATACACGCCCTCTGCGCCCGTGTCCAAACCGTAAGCCACAGCTGCTGCAGTCGGCTCGTTAATGAGGCGCAAGACATTCAAGCCAGCGAGCTCAGCCGCATCTTTCGTGGCTTGGCGTTGCGCATCGTCAAAGTAGGCGGGCACGGTGATCACCGCGCCATATATCTCTTCATCAAACGTGTCTTCCGCTCTGAAACGCAGCGTGGCAAGAATCTCTGCGCTCACTTCCACAGGCGATTTCGGGCCATGGAGCGTCTCGATCTTCACCATGCCCGGCTCGGCAATCAATTTGTAAGGCAGCTTATCCGCGCCCACAATATCGTTCAAGCCGCGCCCCATCATGCGTTTCACGGATGTTATCGTATTGGTAGCACGTAGCGCAGCATCTATGCCGGCTACATGCGTATTTTGATCTAAAGCTAAGTAACCAATGTGTCTTTTGTTCTCTGGCAAATAACGCACCACGGAAGGCAAAATCGCCCTGCCCTCGTCATCCGGTAAACACTCCGCCACGCCGTTGCGCACGGAAGCGACAAGCGAATGCGTCGTGCCCAAGTCAATGCCAATTGCAATACGCCGCGTATGCGGATCGGGGCTGTTGCCGGGTTCGGAGATTTGCAGGAGAGCCATGTTTATTCACTTACCCGTTCGGGCTGAGCTTGTCGAAGCCTAGAGATTGCATTGAGCTGCCCTTCGACAAGCTCAGGTCGAACGGTTTTTTTTGCAATCATGTCATTGTCCCAAAAGAGAGAAGCGCCGGTCGATATCGGCTTGAAATTTCTGGATAAATAAAAGGGCTCTCACGGCTTGCGCAGCCGCTGGGTAGTCTTTTGCATCATCAATCAATTGCTCTTCTTTTGATAGCAGTTCGCGCAGTATCGCTGATGCCTGCTGGCTGATTTGATCTAAATTTTCTTCTGTAGAGGCATCATCTAGCTCCTCGCGCAGCTCCATTTGCTGCATCAGAAAGGCGGCGGGCATGGCCGTGTTGTTTTCTGCATTGATCGGCGCGCCATGCAGCTCGCAGAGGTAGGCGGCGCGTTGCACTGGGTCACGCAAGCGCTGATAAGCCTCATTGATGCGCACGCTCCACTGCATCGCGATGCGCTGAGCTGCTGCGCCTTGGGCTGCAAACTTATCAGGATGTGCCTCGCGCTGCAGCTCTTTCCACCGTGTATCCAGCGTGGCGCGATCTTGGGCGAACTGTTCAGGAATTTGAAAAAGTTCGAAGTCTGTCGATTGCAGATTCATCACACACGGAACGATTCACCGCAGCCGCATTTATCGCGCTCGTTCGGGTTGTTGAATTTGAAGCCTTCGTTTAAGCCTTCGCGCACGAAATCGAGCGTCGTGCCGTCGAGATACGCCAAACTTTTTGGATCGACCATTAGCTTGATGCCTTCGGTCACGAAGAGCGCATCTTCGGGAGCGACTTCATCAACGTATTCGAGTTTGTAAGCCAAGCCTGAGCAGCCCGTGGTCTTCACGCCCAAGCGCACGCCAACGCCTTTGCCTCGTTTGGCGAGGTATTTGGTGACGTGTTTGGCGGCGGCAGGAGTGAGGATGACGGGCATGAATATGAACCTAATTCCGTTCGGGCTGAGCTTGTAGAAGCTTTCGCTTCTTTTGCTCGCCACACCCTTCGACAAGCTCAGGGCGAACGGGAGATATTGACTGAAAGGTTAAGCCGCAACAGCCACTGCCGCCGCGTGCTTTTGCTTGTAATCCGAAATCGCGGCTTTGATCGCGTCTTCCGCAAGAATAGAGCAATGGATTTTCACGGGTGGCAATTCGAGCTCGTCGGCTATTGTGCTGTTTTTCAGCGCCCCTGCTTCGTCAAGCGTTTTGCCTTTGACCCACTCCGTGACGAGCGAGCTGGATGCAATCGCTGAGCCGCAGCCATAGGTTTTGAAGCGCGCGTCTTCGATGATGCCCGTCTCCGGGTTGACTTTGATTTGCAGCTTCATCACATCACCGCAAGCCGGCGCGCCGACCATTCCCGTGCCTACTGAATCGTCGCCTTTATCGAATGCGCCAACATTGCGAGGGTTTTCGTAGTGATCGACTACTTTGTCTGAATAAGCCATGATTTGCTCCTAATACTTAATGTGCTGTCCATTGGATCGTGCTGATGTCGATCCCTT
>JAYSRZ010000318.1:0-4017 GCA_043720775.1 Variovorax sp.
CGGATGTGCGCGTAGAGCCTGTGCCTTGTATCGGGCGCTGTGAAGTTGCGCCGGCTGTTGCTGTGGGGCAGCGCAATGTGGGAAACGCATCTACAGCGGATATCACGCAGTTTTGTGAGCAAAAGAAGCACTTAGCCGGCATAAAACCTGCGTGGAGTGCTATTGATTTAGTAGTATTCGACGAGTATGTTAAATCAGGCGGCTATGCGCTGCTGCGCGATGTGGCTAGTGGCAAACGAGATCACGAGAGCTTGATCTCGGCGCTTGAACATGCCGGGCTGCGCGGCCTGGGCGGTGCGGGTTTCCCGGCGGGGCGCAAGTGGCGCATCGTGCGCGATCAACCCGCGCCACGGCTTTTAGCGGTGAATATTGATGAAGGCGAGCCGGGCACGTTTAAAGATCGCTGGTATTTGGAGCGCGATCCGCATCGGTTTTTGGAAGGCATGCTGATTGCTGCGCAGGTGGTGGGTATCAGTGCGATTTACATTTATTTGCGTGATGAATACCATGAGCTGCGCGAGATGTTGCATGTTGAATTGGCGAAGTTGAGAGCAAATGCTGCAATGTTCGCGCCCTGCGAATTGCCACTGATTGAATTGCGGCGCGGCGCGGGCGCATACATTTGCGGCGAAGAATCCGCGATGATCGAAAGCATTGAAGGCAAGCGGGGCGAGCCGCGCATGAGGCCGCCCTATATTGCGCAAGTCGGTTTGTTTGGCCGGCCGACGCTTGAGCACAATTTTGAGACGCTGTATTGGGTGCGCGAGATTGTGGAACGCGGTGGCGAGTGGTTTGCCTCGCATGGACGCCACGGGCGCAAAGGCTTGCGATCATTCAGCGTGAGTGGGCGTGTGAAAAATCCCGGCGTGAAGCTTGCACCTGCGGGCATCAGCGTGCGTGAGTTGATTAATGAATTTTGCGGCGGCATGGCCGATGGTCATGCGCTCTATGCTTATTTGCCCGGTGGCGCGAGCGGAGGAATATTACCGGCATCGCTGTCTCATGTACCGCTGGATTTTGATACCTTGCAAGAACACGGTTGCTTCATCGGCAGCGCGGCGGTGATTGTGCTCGGCCAACACGACAAGGCACGCGATGCGGCGCTCAACACGATGAAATTCTTTGCGCATGAGAGCTGTGGGCAATGCACGCCTTGCAGAGTTGGCACGGAGAAATCTGCGAAGCTGATGGAAGCGAAGGTGTGGGATCAAAGCACTTTGAATGATTTGAGCACGGTGATGGTGGACGCGAGCATTTGCGGCTTGGGGCAAGCTGCGCCGAATCCGATGCTGAGCGTTTTGAAATACTTCCCGCATGAGATTAGCGGTGGAGTTGTGCAATGAGCGCGAGAGATGTAATCAGCTTTGAGCTTGATGGCAAATCTGTAGATGCGACTCCGGGCGAGAGCATTTTGCAAGCCGCAAAACGCAGCGGCGTGGAGATTCCGCATCTATGCTTCAAAGAAGGTATGCGAGCCGATGGCAATTGCCGGGCTTGTGTGGTGGAGATTGAGGGCGAGAGAGTTTTAGCGCCGAGCTGCTGTCGTGCGCCCTCTGTTGGCATGAAGGTCAAAACGCGGAGCGAGCGTGCAGTCAAAAGCCAGAAGATGGTGTTGGAGATGCTGCTCTCGGATATGCCGGAGCAAGGCTACAAATGGAATGACACTCTTTCCTTTCCCTCTGATGTCGGAGCCCCAGCGAGCCCTTCGACTCCTTCGACCGTGCTCAGGACAGGCGGCTCAGGGCGAACGGGTGTTGTTGGCGAACATGGCGAGTTGAGCGAATGGGCAAACGCGATGGATGTGCAAGTGCGCCCCGAGCTCAAAGCTTTGCGCCGCGAGCAACCCAAAGCGGATCTTTCGCACCCCGCGATGGCGGTGAATCTCGATGCTTGCATTCAATGCACGCGCTGCGTGCGGGCTTGCCGCGAGGTGCAGGTCAATGATGTGATTGGCTATGCGAAGCGCGGCAGCGATTCGAGTATTGTGTTTGATCAGTTTGATGCGATGGGTGAGAGCAGTTGCGTGGGCTGCGGTGAATGTGTGCAGGCCTGCCCGACGGGAGCGCTGATGCCGAAGTCGCACATCGGCTCGCAGAAAGTTGATAAAAAAATTGATTCTGTCTGCCCGTATTGTGGCGTGGGTTGCTTGATCACTTACAACGTCAAGGACGAAAAAATCGTGAGCGTCGATGGCCGCAAAGGCCCAGCGAATGATTCGCGGCTTTGCGTGAAAGGGCGCTTTGGCTTTGACTATGTGCATCACGAAGGGCGGCTCACGAAACCTTTGGTCCGCAAAGCAGGCGTGCCGAAAAGCATCTTGCCGCGTGATGCTGATTGGCGCGAAGTGTTCCGCGAGGCCACTTGGGAAGAGGCTTTGAACCTCGCTGGTGGAAAGCTCAAAAGCCTGCGCGATCAATACGGCGCAAAGTCATTGGCAGGCTTTGGCTCAGCCAAAGGAAGCAACGAAGAAGCCTATCTCTTTCAAAAGCTCGTGCGCACCGGCTTTGGAAGCAACAACGTCGATCACTGCACGCGCCTTTGCCATGCCTCATCGGTAGCAGCTCTACTCGAAGGCGTTGGCTCAGGCGCGGTGAGCAATCAAGTTAACGATGTAGCTCACAGCGAAGTGATCCTGATCATCGGCAGCAATCCCACATCGAATCATCCGGTGGCCGCCACGTGGATGAAGAATGCTGCGAAAGGGGGCAGCAAAATTATTTTGGCTGACCCGCGCCGCACCGACATCGCCCGCCACGCTTGGAAGAGCCTGCAATTCAAGCCTGATACCGATGTGCTCCTGCTCAATGCGATGCTCTACACCATCATTGAAAAAGGGCTGATAGCCGGCGACTTTATTGCACAGCGTGCTACTAATTTTGAAGCATTGAAAGCGCAGGTGGCGAATTTTTCTCCTGAGGCTGTGGAACACGCTTGCGGGATTGATGCAGGCACCATCCGCGAAGTGGCCACCACATTCGCTACCGCCAAGAGCGCGATGATTCTCTGGGGCATGGGCGTGAGCCAGCATGTGCATGGCACAGATAACGCGCGTTGCTTGATCGCACTGGCCACCATCACCGGGCAAATCGGCCGCCCGGGCACAGGCTTGCATCCGCTGCGCGGGCAAAACAATGTGCAGGGCGCGAGCGATGCAGGCTTGATCCCCATGATGCTGCCTAACTATCAACGCGTGGACAACGCAGCCGCACATGCTTGGTTTGAAAACTTTTGGGGCACGAAGCTCGACGACAAACCCGGCTACACCGTCGTCGAGATCATGCACAAAATCTTGGCCGCCGAGAGCGATCCACACAAGATTCGCGGCATGTATGTGATGGGCGAAAACCCGGCGATGAGCGACCCCGATTTAGTACACGCCCGCCATGCGCTGGAAAGCTTGGAACATCTCGTCGTGCAAGATATTTTCATGACCGAGACCGCGTGGCTCTCTGATGTGGTGCTCCCCGCGAGCGCCTGGCCCGAGAAGACGGGCACGGTGAGCAACACCGATCGCATGGTGCAACTGGGTCGCCAAGCCTTGCCGCTGCCGGGCGAGGCCAAGCATGATTTGTGGATCATTCAGCAGCTTGCTAAGCAGCTCGGTTGCGATTGGAAATACGCAGGTGAGAACGATGAATCAACAGGAAGCGGAGCGCCAGCGGTTTATGAAGAAATGCGCCAAGCCATGCATACCGCGATTGCGGGCATCACTTGGGCGCGGCTAGAGCGTGAAGGCTCAGTAACGTACCCGTGTCTCAGCGAAGACGATCCCGGCCAAGCCACTGTCTTTCAAAACGACGTGCCCACGAAAGATGGCCGTATCAAGCTCGTGCCCGCAGGTTTTATTCCCGCCAACGAATCACCGGACGCAGAATATCCGTATGTGCTCATCACAGGCCGCCAGCTTGAGCATTGGCATACCGGCTCCATGACGCGCCGCGCCAGTATGCTCGATGCATTAGAGCCCGAGGCCACGGTGTCGATGAATGCAGCAATGGCCACAAGCAATCAAATCAA
>JAYSRZ010000319.1:0-4016 GCA_043720775.1 Variovorax sp.
CGGCATTTGGGCAGATATACAAGGCAATAGAGCGCATCCCTGTATTTGAAAAGTAAGTCAAACTAAAACTCCTTACTTATCTGCTACACTTACTAGCAGGCGCAGCTCTTGCGTCTCGCGGCTCTGCAGCACCCATGCGTTGAGCTCCTGCACGCGCTGCAAATCGACGCGCCGAATCGCGCCTACAGCTTTGCACAGCGCAGCTAAATCACCACGCGCTAAACTGATGTGCAATTGATCCGTTAGCCAATTTGCTATTGAATCAGGAGCAATGAACCCAGATTTTATGCCGGCTTCTAACCCTTCTGAGTATGAAAAGCCGCCAATCGGCAGAGCAGGCGAGGCCAGCCAGATGAGTTGTAGCAAGCTGCTTGCTGGCAGTGCAGAGGGCTGCGAATCAAAAATGCGGCGCATGGATCAAGGCAAATCGACGTGAATCAATGATCATGCCCATGATTGCAGTTTGGGCCATGCACATGCTTTTCTGGCGATACAGGTGCTGAAGCTGCAGCAATCGGGATGGCTCGCAGCTTGGCGTTGACTGGCGCGTGGGTATGTCCATGATCGTGGTTGTTAGCGTGCGCATGATCGTGACCATCTGTGTCGTTGTGCTCATGTGCATGCTCGTGACTGTGTTCATGCGCATGATCGTTTTTATGGTCTCCTTCATGCGGGTGCGCTTGCGAGTTCCCATGAGAATGACCGTGCGAATGCCCGCCATGTGAAGAGTACGCACCATTCTCCGGTTCAAACGATTCCGTCACGGCATTCACAATCAAATGCATGGCCCGCAGCATCTCAGCTAACACATGATCGGGCTCAATTTTCAAATGATCAGGTTTCAGTTCAATCGGCACGTGCCGATTACCCAAGTGATAAGCGGCGCGAATCAAATCAAAGGGCGTGCCATGCGCTGCGCAATGCGTGATGCGCAACACTGGCTGACTTGATGCAATCACGCGCACCAGCGAGCCATCTTCAGCCACAAGTACATCTCCACCACGCACCACCACGCCGCGCGGTAAAAACACGCCAAGCGGCCGATCGCTCGAATCCGTGCAATCAAAGCGGCTTTTCTGCCGCACATCCCAATCCAGTTCAACTGTGTGAGCGCGTTTGATCAATATGGGTGCAAGGCCAGCGCCTTGCGGCATGAGTTTGGAAATGGTGATCATTTAATTCAGGCGATCTCGCCAATAGTGAGGGCTTCTGTGGGTATTGGCGAAAGCAACAATCCAAATGACTTCGCCGCGCAGCATGTAGTTGATCACAAACGAAAAAAGACTTTAAGCGCTTTTGCCTCAAGCCATCGCCAATCGATTTCCAGCTCTCCGGCATGTGCGCAATGGCACTCAAGGCCAATTCAATATTGCAAGACCTTCGTCAATTTTATCCAGCGCAGGTTGAAAATAACCAAAGCGACTCATTGGCGGTATTTGGTAAGTACAGCATTCAGTGAGCCCGTCGGCATGAGCCCGGCATCGAATGCACGCACGCGATCTTGGCTCTCTTGCAACCAAGCTTGCTGAATTTCTGGCGACATTGGCTCAATAGACTCAAGCAATCATGATTGATACTTTAGCTCAAATGCAAAAAAATCCATCAGCGATGTGAATCATGGCAATTGGACTTCTAAATACGCAAAATGTTGATCG
This sequence comes from Variovorax sp., assembly GCA_043720775.1. GTDB lineage: Bacteria > Pseudomonadota > Gammaproteobacteria > Burkholderiales > Burkholderiaceae_C > JANMDU01. The sequence goes on from JAYSRZ010000319.1 coordinate 1,656, forward strand.
AGCGTCAGAACCTGTGCTTTGGAGCGCGTGGCAATAGCTGCAATCAAGGCATCGGTCAGCGGAACGGTCTTGCCGCGCGCTCGCAGTTGCCGGGCGAGATGCCCGGCAGCGAGCCAGTCAACATCGAGGGTTTCGAGATGGGGCACGGTTTCAAACAAAAGCTGCAAACGATCTAATTCTTTAGCTGTCTTGATGCCACGCACCAATTCTGCTTGAACAACGCCGCAAAGCCTAGCTTGATCCAAGCGCTGGTGTCGATCAGCACCACAGGCTCGGCGGCCAATTTTTTCATACGCGCGCCGATGTTGCATCGAGAGGCGCGGTCTCCAACTGACGCAAACATTGCCAGTTATCATCAATCTCCATTGTGCCGCGCAACGCAATTACTTTTTTGAGTTTCTCTTGGCGCACATAGGCTTGCAACGCTTCGCGAACCGCTTCCAAAGGAGATCGCCTGCCAGTCGCTTTCGCCACTTGCTGCATCAGTGCATCATCAATCGTGAGCGTTGTTCGCATAAAAATTCTCTTTAAATGGCATCTATGTTAGGCCAAATTGCATCTAGACGCTCAGCTTCATTTCGCCAACACAGCCACAAGCGGCGCCGCATCAAATCCATCTTTTATAGGCAGTGGCTAAGCGATTAGATAAAGAACGCCTCGCTCTAACTGCACTGGGTCTTGATGGCGTGATCATGCTCCGTAGTGATATTTCACTTGAATGATCTGAACTTGGTTTGAGATGACTCGATAAACGAGACGATGCTCATCGGTAATGCGTCTTGACCAGCAGCCTGCAAGCTCGTGTTTGAGCGGCTCAGGTTTTCCGATGCCTTCAAAGGGCTCGCGCATGACGGCCAGCAACAAGGTATTCAGGCGCTTGGCGACAGCTTTGTCGGTCTGTTGCCAAGCAAGATATTGTTCCCATGCCACCACATCAAAAAGAATGCTGCGCATGAATCAGGCGCTTTGCGAACTTTGATTGTTTTTTTCCAGTTGCTTAAGCGTCAAGCGCTCACCACTCCCTGCGTCTAGTCGTTCGATGGCAGTGCGCAGTGCGTTGGCGTTGGCTGGATTACGCAATAAATACGCTGTCTCGTCTAGAGCATCGTAATCCTCTAGGCTGATCAGCACGGCCGGTTTGCCACCTTGCCGCGTAATCAGCAAAGGTGCTCGATCATCGTTCACGCGATCTAGCATCATTGCAAAATTGGAGCGGGCTTCTGTATAAGAAATAGCTTGCATAATAAATCCAATTCAAGTACAGATAATTGTACTTGAATATAAAGTCTCCCGCGTGGTCTTGCGTTATTTCGCCAACACAGCCACAAGCTGCGCCGCATCAAATCCATCTTTCATATGCTGCCCCTTGACGATGAAATAGGGCACGCCGCCTTGATTGTCTAGCCGCTGCAGCTGAGCCTTGCAATCGCTGCTGGCCTCGATATCGCAGCGCTCATATTTGAAGCCGTATTGATCCAGCCACTGATGCGCGGCGCGGCAGTAGGGGCACCAAGGCGCTGTGTAGAAGATCACATCACTGGCTTGGCTCTTCGCTGCAATTTCGCGCAGATTCTGCTCAGACCATCCGCCGCCCAAATTGCCCGCACGGCTGACTTGCCCTGACTCAGCGCTGCCGCCACCGCGCTGGCCGGAGGCATGTTGATAGCCCACCCAGCCGCCATAACAAATGAAGAAAGCCGCGATGAGCTTGACCCATGGAATGGAGGCCAACAGCCCGTCACCTGAATTACGATACCCGTGCCGAGCATGCGCCGCACGCGCGCGCTGCACGGCCAGCACCGCCTGCCCATCCCCACCCGCCTTGGCATAGGCCACACCGCAAGCCGGGCATTGCCAATCCGGCACAGCGGCATTGGCCGGGCGGAGAGTGCGACATTTTGGGCAAATGGTAGGCATGGTGTTTGCGCTTGGATGATTCAATTTAGCTCAACAGAGCTTCAAACTCCCAATACCGTTCTTTTTTTTCAGGGATTGGCTCAGGGAGGTTGAAAGGCATAAGTTGATCAGGCGAAATCTGGTCTTTGTAGCAATCCTTGGCAACTATCGCTGTTGTACCAGGCTGGATATGTGCCACATTCAGCCAAACGCCACCGATCAGCACAGCGCAAGCTTTGTCTTGTATGCCAATGCTGAGAAACGGAAGTCTGCGATTTGAGTTGTTTGTTACCTCAAACTTTGCACATCCATCATCAGTAAAGCCAACTAGCTTCCACAAGAAACTACGCCTAGCCTCAACCACTTGCGTTTCTTCTTTTGAAAATGGCTTTGGCCCCGCTACAATTCGCATCCATTTGGATTTGGAATACCTAGCTTTAACTAAGCCGTAGCTGGTTTTTAGCC
>JAYSRZ010000320.1:0-11663 GCA_043720775.1 Variovorax sp.
GATTCGCTTTGGCACGGGGCGCTATGCCGATGTGGAACATGTGTGTTTGTTCAAAGACCAGGTGACGCCGCTGGCCTCGCCCGCCTACATCCGCGAGCACGGCCCTTTTGAATCGCCGCAAGATTTGAGCAAAGCCAAGCTACTGCGCAGCCCGCTTGAGCCGTGGCGCACATGGTTTGCTGCGCACAAGCAAGATTGGCCGGAGCCGCTCGATGGATCGAGCTTCAACGACATTGGCCTCATGTGCGATGCCGCTGCGGCGGGCATGGGCGTGGCGCTGGTGCGCTTGAAACTCGGCGCGCCTTGGCTGGCCAGCGGGCAGTTAGAGCGCTTGTTTAACGAAGACATCCCCAGTCCACATGCGCATTACCTGTGCTGGCGCACGGGATCGCTTGATCGCTGGGAAGTGGCGGCGTTTGCGGAATGGCTGAAGAAGGCCTGCGTGGCCTGACGGCGCGGCGAGTGGCCTAATTTCACAAAGTGCATGGCGAAAATTCACAGCGCTGGCGCTAAAACAGGCGTAAAGTTCAATGCATTATGAATGCACCCGTCAATCCCCAGCTGCTACAAAAAGCAGAGCGCCTTGCGCAGATCCTGTATGCGCTAAAGGCCGTTTTGCCTGCGCACGCGATCCTTCATGCGAATGAAGAAACCACGCCCTATGAATGCGATGGGCTGACTGCTTATCGCCAGCGGCCGCTGTGCGTGGTGCTGCCTGAGACGTATGAGCAGATAGCGGCTGTGCTCAAAGCTTGTCATAAGCTTCAAGTGCCTGTGGTCGCGCGCGGCGCGGGCACGGGGCTCTCGGGCGGGGCGATGCCGCATGAGCTGGGCGTGACTTTGTCGCTGGCTAAATTCAACAAGATTTTGAAGATGGACAAATACAGCCGCACAGCCGTTGTGCAATGCGGCGTGCGCAATTTGGCGATCAGCGAAGCGGCTGCATCGCTGGGCTTGTATTACGCGCCCGATCCGAGCAGCCAGATTGCTTGCACGATTGGCGGCAATGTGGCGGAAAATTCTGGCGGCGTGCATTGCTTGAAATACGGGCTCACACTGCACAACGTGATCAAGGTCAAGGGTTTCACGATTGAAGGCGAGAGCGTGGAGTTTGGCTCGGATGCGTTGGATTGCGCGGGCTTGGATTTGCTGCCTCTCATCGTGGGCTCTGAAGGAATGCTGGCGATCACCACTGAAGTCACAGTGAAGCTAACGCCCAAGCCGCAGCTGGCGCGCTGCATCATGGCCAGCTTCGATGATCTTCGTAAAGCGGGCGACGCGGTCGCTGCCGTGATAGCCGCAGGCATCATACCGGCGGGCTTGGAGATGATGGACAAGCCGATGACGGCGGCGGTTGAAGACTTCGTACATGCAGGCTACGACCTTGATGCTGAGGCGATTCTTTTGTGTGAATCGGACGGCACGCCAGAAGAAGTTGAAGAGGAAATAGGCCGGATGGCCGGCGTATTATCTGCCTCGGGTGCTACGAAAGTTGTAGTAAGCAAAGATGAGGCCGAGCGCCTGAAATTTTGGAGTGGCCGCAAAAATGCCTTCCCGGCCAGCGGCCGCATGAGCCCGGATTACATGTGCATGGACAGCACGATCCCGCGCAAGCGCCTCGCTGATATTTTGCTGGCAATTGCTGAGATGGAAAAGAAATACCAGTTGCGTTGCGCCAATGTGTTTCACGCAGGCGATGGCAATTTGCATCCACTGATTTTGTTTGATGCAAATGATGCGGATCAATTGCGCCGCTGTGAATTGTTTGGCGCAGAGATCCTAGAGACGAGCGTGGCGATGGGCGGCACGGTGACGGGCGAGCATGGCGTGGGTGTGGAGAAGCTCAATTCGATGTGTGTGCAGTTCTCAGCGGCTGAGAATGAGCAGATGTTTGGGGTGAAGCGCGCGTTTGATCCTTCTGGTTTGCTCAATCCGGGCAAGGTGATTCCAACGCTTAATCGCTGTGCAGAATATGGGCGAGAGTTGGTGCGCGCTGGCAAAGTTAAGCATCCTGATTTGCCTCGCTTTTAGATTGCTTGCGATTAATGGATCGGCGCGGCTTTGGCCTGTGGAAGCCGAAACCCATAGCCTTTTTGGGCGGGCTCATGTACCCTGCTCGGTTATCGCGGCACATGCCGCAAAATAACGACAAAACCGCTATGCGGTTTTAAACCTGCGCTGCGAAAATCGCCCGCCCAAAATGGCTATGGGTTTCGGCTCCCACAGGCCGTTAGTTGGCGTGGAAAGTCCCCATCGAAGCGCGCAAATATTGTTGGAAGTAGCCACTATTATCGAGCGAAGATTGCACGAGTAGCCAACAAGGCCTCGGCTGTGATTGGGTTGTCTCGCGCAGTGAGGTAAAAGGAGGAGCCGCGCAGCTAGGCGGGGGACACGAACGAAGTGGGACAGCCCAAGCGCAGATGAGGCCGCTGGCAAGCAAAAGCGCGTTGATACTTACCGTGTCGTCTTGAGACGCTCGCGCGAAATGGTCAGACGCTCATCAATCACTGCGCCAATGAAATCTGCCGAGGCCACGCCTTCGATGCGCGACGCGATTTCGTTGCCTTTTGCATCAAAAAAGAGCACGGTAGGTGTGGTGGTGATTTTGAGAAATGCGCTCAGTGATGAGGGCGTGCTGCGCTTTTCTTGGAAATCTTGCAGCGTACGGGTGCGTTCGTTGATCATGAATTCATACACAACAAGCCCTTCGCTTTGCATGGGCAGAAAATAATTTCTGCGCAGCAGCTCACACCACGGGCAGCCGGGCAAGCTGACCATGAGCACCAGTGGCTGGCCAGCTGCGTTGGCAAGACGCGATGCTTGCGCTAGATCTGTGGGGAAGGGTAGGAGAGTTTTATTTAAACGATTTTGGCCGCTAGCACTTGTAGATACCGCGTGAAGCGCTATTAAATGTATAGCAATTTGACTGAAGGTTCGGCGCGTGATCATGAAGCGCAGCCAAGCAAAATGTTGGCTAAATCGACGGGCGCACTCACCATTGGGTCGTGACCTGTAGCCATGATGGCGATGCTCGCTCCGACCTGCCATTTGCCGCCCCAAAACTGCGGATCACGCACGCGCGCTCGGATGCTGTCAATCGTGGCCAAGGGTGGGGTGGTGCAGTCAATGAAGGTGCGCGGGATGCTGGCGACGCGTTCGATGCTGAAATCAAGCGCGTGGGTGTAGGGCTCAATCGGATGCGGCGTTTGGCGGCGTTTGACCCAGGCGTGATCTTCGCCTGCGAGGCCGAAGATAGCAGGGTCGGGCGGCGGCAGGGCGCGCAGCGGATGCGCCGCTGCTGCATCAATCCGTGCTTGTTTGGTTTGCGGATTGTGGCGCGAGCTCCAGCTCTCGCCGGGCTCGGGGATGCAGGCGTCGATGTAGATCAAATGTTTCAAGCGCTTCGCCATGCGGTCAGCCACAGCCGTGCCGATCATGCCGGCATAGCTGTGAACGGCGAGGATCACGTCTTGCAATTCTTCGGCTTCGATGAGGTTGACGACGTCCTGGATATGCGTCTCTAGCGTGATTTCTCGCGAGAGCAAATGCGCTCGCTCGCCGACGCCGGTGAGCGTAACGGCATGGGCGCTGTGACCGCCCGCGCGAAGCAAAGGCAATACGCGCGACCAACACCATGCGCCATGCCAAGCGCCATGAACTAAGACGAAATTTGCCATGAAAACTCTCTCCAAAGTCGATTGTGCATCCCAACGATAATACAAGAATGCTTTTATATAGAAATCAATACTTAGCCGGCGTATTTACTGCGTGGGGCGCTACTAAATTGATAGTTCTTCTTGGTGTTGCCTTTGCATTGCTTGTAGGCTGCACGCCCGCTTTCAATTGGCGCGAAGTGGGCTTTGATCAAGCGGGTGTTACGGCGCTCTTGCCTTGCAAGCCAGATCGCGGTACACGCTCTGTGCAGCTGGCAGGCCAAGCGGTGCAAATGAGCATGGCCGGCTGTGAGTCAGGCGGGGCGATGTTTGCAGTGTCGCTGGTGGAAGCGCCTGTTGCAGCTGCACCAGGCGTTGTGCAGCAGATTGCACAAGACTTGAAGGCCGGCAACAAAGCCACGCACAGCCGGCAAGTCTCGCATGGCCGCTATGTGGCGCAGGCGGCGATTTATGGTGAGCCGACGCAGGGCAGCGATGGGCCGGGGGCGTTTTCAGCCCAAGCCGTGGAGACGTTTTTGAGTAATCTGAAAATGGTGGGCGCTAAGTGAAAGAGGTGAACGCCATTTCAGGAGCGGATGCAAGCGTAGCCGCTGCACGAAGCAGCGAGCTGGGCATCACGCGCAGCTTGGCTGTGCAGATGTTTCTCGCTTTCGCTGCGGCATATTTCATGTCGGCCCTCATTCGCGGCATCACGGCGACGCTCTCTCCCACATTGCGCGAGGAATTCACACTCAGCTCAGGTGATTTGGGGTTGCTCGCAGGCGGGTATTTTTTAGGCTTTGCGCTGACGCAATTGCCACTTGGCCGATGGCTGGATACGTATGGCCCTAAGCGCGTGATTTTGTGTTTCTTGAGCGTGGCTGTGATCGGCTGCGGGGCGTTTGCGCTTGCACCGAATTTTGGCGGGCTGCTGGCGGCGCGTGTGCTCTGCGGCGTGGGCGTTAGTGCTTGCCTGATGGCGCCGTTGACGGCGTATCGATTGTGGTTCAAACCCGAGAGCCAATTGAGGGCGAATTCGTGGATGCTGATGACGGGCTCGCTCGGCATGGTGGCCTCTACGCTGCCTGTGCAATGGCTGCTGCCGCAGATCGGCTGGCGCATGATTTTTGTGTTGCTTGGCGGCATGGTGATGTTGGCCATGCTCGTGCTGTGGCTGCGCTTGCCTGCGGCGCAAATCAAAGAAGATGCTTCAAAAGAGAGCTTACTGAAAAGCTATTTACCGATTTGGCGGCATGCGTATTTCCGCCGCCATCTGTGGATGGGATTTTTCAGCTATGGTGGGCTGATGGCGATGCAAACATTGTGGGCAGGGCCTTGGCTCGTGCAGGTCAGTGGCATACCACCAGCGCAGGCCGCGCAAGGTTTGTTTTGGCTCAACGTTTGCATGCTGGGCACGTTTTGGACATGGGGCGCGATCAATCCTTGGCTGAGTAGCAAAGGCCTCTCAGCGGACAAGCTGCTGACGCGAGGTGTGCCGCTGTCTTTGCTTGCCATTGCCTTGATCTGTTGGGCGGGCAGCAGCGTTCAGTGGTGGCACTGGGCGCTGTATTGCATGGCCTCGAGCTTCATGGCGCTGGCTCAACCTGCCACTGCGCTGGCCTTCCCCAAAGAAGTGGCTGGCCGAGCGCTCTCGGCTTACAACCTTGTGATCTTCTCGGGCACATTCGTTGTTCAGTGGGGCATCGGGCTCTTGATTGATCTGGGCAAAAGCGCTGGTCTTTCGACGCCAGATGCGTTTCGCGCTGCGCTCGGGGTATTCCTGATCTGCGCTACGCTCGGATACTTGCGATTTGTTTTGGATAATCGCTTAGTTGCCTCTAGATCTACAACGTGAACCACATTCTCATCATCGCTCACGCCCCGCTGGCCTCAGCGCTCAAGGCCTGCGCTTTGCATGTGTTTCCGGATAGCGATGCAGCCGTGGCGGCGCTGGATGTACCGCCGAATATGCCGCCCTCCGAGAGCGCAGCGCAAGCACGTGTGATGCTGTCGCATGGGCAAGATACGCTTTTGCTCACTGATGTGTTTGGCGCGACGCCGAGCAACATTGCCAAGCAATTGACGGATGGTGTCAAAACGCGCTTGCTCACAGGGGTGAATCTGCCCATGTTGCTTCGCGCAGTCACATACCGGCATGAAAATCTAGACGTGCTCGTGCAGCGCGCACTGGCCGGCGGCTCGCAAGGCGTGATGCAAGTGGCCGTCACGGCGCATCAAAATCAAACATACAAAAATCATGATTCAAACGACCATCAAAGTCAGCAATAAACTCGGCTTGCATGCAAGAGCATCGGCCAAGCTCACCAAGTGCGCAGGAAGTTTTCCGTGTGAGGTGTGGCTCGCGCGCGGGGAGAGACGGATCAATGCGAAATCAATCATGGGCGTGATGATGCTGGCGGCGGGCTTGGGCAGTGAGGTGGTGCTGGAGACTTCTGGTGACCAAGAGCAAGCGGCATCAGACGCGATCAACGCGCTATTTGCTGACAAATTCGGAGAAGGCGAGTGACCTTTAGCATCCAAGGCTTAGCTGTCTCAAGTGGCATCGCCATTGGCCGCGCGGTCATGGTGAGCTCGGGGCGGGCGGATGTGGCGCATTATTTTGTCGATGAAGCGCAAATCTCTATTGAACTTGCGCGGGTCAAAGATGCGAAAAATACCGTTATTGATGAGCTGATTCGTTTGCAGCACAGCGTAGCAATGCGCGAGGCGAAGGATGCGCCAGCGGAGATTGCGGCCATGATGGATGTACACATGATGCTGCTGCAAGATCAGACGCTACAAGATGGCGTGATGCACTGGATCAAAGAACGGCATTACAACGCTGAATGGGCGTTGGCAACGCAATTTGAAGTGTTGGCCAAACAATTCGATGAGATGGAAGATGACTATCTTCGCGAGCGCAAAGGCGATTTAGAGCAGGTGGTCGAGCGCGTGCTCAAAGTATTGCAAGGCAAGCCATCAGCGTTGCCACATGTTTCTGGGCAAGGTGCCGATGCCGCGCTCGTGTTGATCGCGCATGATCTGTCACCTGCGGACATGCTGCAATTCAAGGATTCCGTGTTCGCAGGGTTTGTCACCGATGTAGGCGGCAAAACGTCGCATACTGCGATTGTCGCTCGCAGCATGGATATCCCCGCTGTGGTGGGTGCGCGCACGGCCAGCACACGGATTGCACAAGATGATTTGATCATCATCGATGGTGATGCTGGTGTGATCGTCGTCGATCCTTCGCCGCAAATACTCGCGCAATACCGAGATCGCCAGCAAATCTCCATCCTCGAGCGCGAGCAATTGCAGTTGCTGCTTCACACCGTCACCGAGACGAAAGATGGCCAAAAAGTGGAGATGCTGGCCAATATTGAGCGACCCGAAGACGCGGCTGTGGCGTTGGCTGCAGGCGCGGTCGGCGTGGGGCTGTTCCGCAGCGAATTTCTCTTCATGGGGCGCGCGGGCAAGTTGCCCGATGAAGAAGAGCAATATGCGGCTTACAAAAAAGCAGTGGATGGCATGCAAGGCCTTCCCGTGACGATTCGCACAGTGGATGTGGGCGCAGACAAGCCGCTGGATTCTCAAACCACGCGCGATGCATCGCACCTCAATCCCGCTTTGGGCTTGCGCGCGATTCGCTGGTGTTTAGCGGAGCCAGAGATGTTTCGCACACAACTCAGAGCCATTCTTCGCGCAGCAGTGCATGGGCAAATCAATCTCTTGATTCCGATGCTCACGTCAACTCATGAGATCACGCTCACACTCAAGCAAATTGAGCTTGCGAGGCAAGAGCTTGATGAGCGTGGCGCGATACACGGATCTGTGAAGCTGGGCGCGATGATCGAAATTCCGGCGGCTGCGATTGCCTTGCCCTTGTTCCTCAAGTATTTTGATTTTCTCTCTCTCGGCACGAACGATTTAATTCAGTACACGCTGGCCATTGATCGAGCCGATGAATCAGTAGCGCATTTGTACGATCCGCTGCATCCGGCGATTTTGCATTTGATAGCCAGCACGATTCGGCAATGCAATGAAGCAGGCAAGGGTGTCAGTGTGTGTGGCGAGATGGCAGGCGATGTGAGCATGACGCGCTTGCTGCTGGGCATGGGGCTGCGCTGCTTTTCGATGCACCCAAGCCAAATCCTTTCGGTGAAAAAAGAAGTGCTGTCATCCGATACAAAGTTATTGGCCAAGCTCGCGTGGAAAGTGCTGCGCAGCGATGATCCTGCTTCGCTATTGAATAGATAGCGCTTCACGCAGGTTTTATGCTGGCGAACCGATGATTTCTTATAAATTCGATCATGAATAACGCGCTTCCTCCCTATCCCTGCTACTTAAGCCAGTGCGGCACGAGTGAGTTCACCACCGTGGATCAAGCCAAGATCAGCGTGATGGATCGCGGTTTTATTTTTGGCGATGGTGTGTATGAAGTGTTTGTGGTTTATGGCGGAAAACCATTTCGCTTGGCGCAACATATGGCGCGACTGGAGAGATCTTTAGCGGAAATGCGCATCACGAATCCGCATACGCGGACGCAGTGGCTTGAAATGGTTGCGAGTCTGGTTGCTCCTCAATTGATAGCGCCTCACGCAGATAATACGCAGAAAAACCGCGATATTCCTTCAAATGATTGGCTGATTTATCTGCAGATCACGCGCGGTGTGGCACTGCGCGATCATGTGATGCCAAAGGATATTGCGCCCACGGTTTTCATGATGCGCAGCCCTTTGAAGCTTGCGACTGCGCAGCAGCACGAGCAAGGCGTGGCCTGCGTGAGTGCAGATGATTTCCGCTGGAAAAAAGCACATATCAAATCTACCAGCTTGCTAGGCGGCGTGTTTGCGCGGCAGATCAGCTTTGATGCCGGCGCGATTGAGACAGTGATGTTTCGTGGGTCTTTTCTGTCTGAGGCCGCCTTGAGTAACGTGTGGCTTGTCAAAGATGGCGCTGTCGTCGGTGTGAGGAAAGACAATTTGGTGTTGGAGGGCATTCGCTTTGGCCTGATCGAGGAGCTTTGCAAGGCGCAAGGTATTCCATTTTCGTTGCGCCAAATAACGCGAGATGAAGTGTTTGCAGCAGACGAGTTGATGCTTTCCTCGGCCACAAAAGAAGTGCTGCCGATCACGCTGCTCGACGGCAAGCCAGTAGGTCATGGGCAAACTAAGGGCGTGCCAGGCCCGATTTACCAGAAGCTCTACGCAGGTTATCAAGCTGCGAAAATAGCGGCATGACCACGCCTGAAGCGCCCAACCCAGCAGATATTCCGCCAGAGCAATCGCTCATCAAGTATCCGAGCCAGTTTCCGATCAAAGTATTGGGCACGAAAGTCGAGGGCTTTGAAGCAGCGATCGCGCATATTGCCAAGCAGTTTGACCCGACGTTTGATGCTTCAACGATTGCCAAGAAGGACAGCTCGGGCGGCAACTATCTTGGCCTCACGATCACGATCACGGCCACGAGCCGCGAGCAGCTCGATGAGCTCTATCGCACGCTTTCCACGCATCCGATGGTCAAGTGGGTAATGTAGTTGCGCGGCTTCTAGCACGCCAATTGTCTTGTTGTCTTACAGCCAAGAGCGTTGATCGCTGACATCCTCTGATTCGGCAAAACATTAGCATGAAGCACTCAACCAAAGGATGTTTTATGAAGTTTTCTACTCGTCGTTTATTTGTTTTTGTACCCATTGCAGCCGCGTTGGCCTTAACAGCTTGTGGAGGCAGTGATACCGAAGATCGCTTGGATGTGGCGGATCCGGTCGTTCGATTTGTGCATGCATCACCGCTGGCACCCAACGTCACATTGTTTCGAGAAAGTGCCGCGCTGCCTGACGCTACAAATGTCTCCTACAAATTTGCATCAAATTATTTTGATGTCAGCACCAGCGCTGCATTGTGGTCTGTCAAAACGGCTGTGGGCAGCGTCACGGTAGGCGAGGAAACCATCAACCCATCTCGCGGCAACAAATACACCATCGTTGCTTTGCCGTCGTCAAGCACAGCCAACAGCATTTACGTGATTCGCGATCCCTACAACAAATCACTCACCAGCGACAAAGCAAAACTGCGGGTGATGAATGCTTCGTTTAACGCAAGCAATATTGACGTGTATTTGAATGCTGTTGGCACAAATATAGCGACGGCGGGCGTGAACCCAGCCATTGCTGCAACAGCTTACAAAACTTCTGGCCCTGCCACTGGCAATGATTCTCTGGACATTGAGGCGGGCACTTACCAATATGTTGTGACAACCGCCGGAACAAAAGTAATTTTGTTTGCCAGCACAATTGTTGTCGAAAAAAACAAAGACATTCTTTTGCTGACGGTGCCCAGTACCGTTGCGCCCGGCGCGATCAAGACCTTAATGAAAATCGAAGGCACAGCTGGCAGCACGGAGTTGCCTGCCTCTTGATCGGTTTGGGGTGAAGTCAAAAGCAAAAGCCTTCACCTCAAAAACCCATCCCACACGAGCTTGCAGCCAGTCAAAAACATGCCGATGTAAATCAGCCGGTAAAACAGTGTGGGCTTGATCAGGCGGGCTATTTTGATGCCAGCCCAAGTCCCCACAAAGGCAACCGGCATGAGCATGATGGACGTGGCCGCATTGCGCAAATCGAGCAAGCCGAGCCAAGCATACGGAATCCATTTGGCCAAATTCACAATGAAGTAAAAGTAAGCGGCGGTGGCGGTGTAGGCCAGCGGCGTGAGCTTGAGGCGCAAAATATAGGCCGAGTACGGCGGGCCACCGGCATGCGAGACGAAGCTGGTAAAGCCGGCGGCAGTGATCAAGCAGCGCCCCATCCACAGCGGCAACGCACCCGCATCTGCGCTCGGCGGAAAGAGCAATCGCTGCGCTAAAAAGAGCAGGGTCAACACGCCAACGATGCCTGCGACCAAAGGCGCAGAGACGAGCTTGAAGAGCAGCGTGCCGGCCAAAATGCCAAGCAAACCATAGGGTAGTAAAAAGCGCAGCAGCGGCTTGTCCACCTCTTTGCGAAACGCGGCAATGCCGATCACATCCATCGCCAGCAGCAAGGGCATGAAAATCGCCGCAGCTTGCGGCACTGAGACGGAGAGCGCCATCAGCGGCACGGCCAACGCGCCAAAGCCTGCACCAAAACCCGATTTAGACAAACCCATGAGAAACACAGCGGGAATGGCAGCGGCGTAAAACCACGGGTCAGCAATGATGGGGAAATTCATGTGGTGAGACAATTGTGGCTATGTTTACACCTAGCCAAGAAGATGTGCGCCGTTTTATTTGTACGGTGTATGCCAAGCATCAAAAAAATCTGCCGATGGAAGGCGTCGAGACGCTGGCTGCTCTGTGGATGGATGAGCATCCAGAATACCACGGGGATTTTTCTGATATCGACGCAGCACTCTTGAAGATGTACGACATCAATGATGCGAAGACGAATCCGTTTTTGCACGTCTCGATGCATCTTTCCATCAGCGAGCAAAGCAGCATTGATCAGCCGCGCGGCATTCGGCAAGCGGTCGAGCTGCTGACTGCGCGACGCGGCGATTTACATGAGGCGCATCATGAGGTGATGGAGGAGCTGGGCATCATGATTTGGGAGAGTCAACGCGCTGGCCACCCACCGGATGGGCAGGGCTACATTGATCGTGTGCAGCGCAGAGCAACGCGGGATTGATATTCAACGCGGGATTGATACACAACGAGAGATTAGAGTTTTGACACATCGCATTTTGATCGCAGGCGCGGGTATTGGCGGGTTGGCTGCAGCGCTGGCTTGTGCGCAGCGAGGTATGCAGGTCAAGGTTCTTGAGGCTTCAAAAGATTTTGGTGAGGTAGGTGCGGGCATCCAGCTCGGGCCCAATGCGATGAAGGTGATTGCTGCGCTGGGGCTGAAGGATGCGGTGATGCGAGTAGCTTGTTTGCCCGAGGCGATCGTGATCGCAGATGCAGCAAGTGGCAAACCGATTTCTCGGATGTTGCTGGGCGAAGCTGCACGGCAGAAATACGGTGCGCCGTATGTGA
>JAYSRZ010000321.1:0-1409 GCA_043720775.1 Variovorax sp.
TCTTGGCCGAGCCAATTGAACAGCGTCTCGCGCACGCGGTCGGGCGTGGGGCGCAGGCCGGGTTTGGACGGCACGCTGAGTTTGCTGCGCTTCCATTGGCCGCCGATGATTCGGACTTCACCGGGGGCGTTTTTGGGGAGCGTCTGCAGATTTTTTGCGCTCTTGGGTTGAGGTGTTTGAGGTTTCATAGAATCAAGTGATTGTAGAAAGCATCCATGTTCTCGTTTTTTAAGAAAAAGCCTGTTGAAGTTTCTCCTGTAGCCGTGCAGGAAGTCGTAGCGCTGACTACTATAGATTTAATAGCACCTCACGCAGATTCCACGCCGGCCAGTAACCCAAAAACCTTAGAAAATATTGCCATGGAAGCGCCCCGCAAGAGCTGGATAGAAAGACTAAAAAACGGCTTGCGCAAGACCGGCAGCTCGATTGCCACGGTGTTTACCGGTACGCAGATTGACGATGCGCTGTACGAAGAGCTGGAAGCGGCGCTGCTGATGAGCGATGCGGGTGTGGCCGCGACTGCGCATCTGCTGGCCGACTTGAAGCGCCGCGTGAAAGAAGCCAAAGCCACAGAGCCCAGCGCTGTGAAAGCCCTGCTCGCGCAAGCCTTGGCTGATCTGCTCGCGCCCTTGCAAAAGTCGCTCAGCATTGGCGAACACAAGCCCACCGTGATGATGATTGCTGGCGTCAACGGCGCTGGCAAAACGACTTCGATTGGCAAGCTCACGTGGCATTTCAGCGGGCAAGGCGCGAGCGTTTTGCTCGCAGCGGCTGACACGTTTCGCGCTGCGGCCAAAGAGCAATTGCAAGTTTGGGCTACGCGGAATAACGTTGAAATCATCAGCCAGGATGGCGCCGACCCCGCTGCCGTGGCCTTTGATGCCGTCACGGCCGGCAAGGCGAGGCAACGCGATGTGGTGATGGTCGACACTGCAGGCCGCTTGCCGACGCAGCTTCATTTGATGGAAGAAATCGCCAAGATCAAGCGCGTGATTGCCAAGGCTGACACCACAGCGCCGCACGAGACGCTGCTCGTGATCGACGGCAACACCGGCCAAAACGCCCTCACCCAAGTCAAAGCCTTCGATGCATCCTTGCAGCTCACAGGCCTCATCATCACCAAGCTTGATGGCACAGCCAAAGGCGGCGTGCTGGCTGCGATTGCCCTCTGGGCGCGTGAGCGGGCGGCGAAAATGCCAAAAGCGAAACCCGTGGTCGTTTACTTCATCGGTGTGGGCGAGAAGCTAGAAGACTTGGAAACTTTTGATGCGACTGAGTTCTCTCAAGCGCTGATTGCTTGAAGCGTTCGTAACGACAAACGCGCCACGACAGCGACTGATGCAAAGCTTTCGATATTCCATGAACCTTAAAACGAGATTGCGCCGCGTTGCTGTATGAGCGATTCGCAA
>JAYSRZ010000322.1:0-3993 GCA_043720775.1 Variovorax sp.
GCCGCCTGAATGGCCGCGTTCAGCGCCAGCACGTTGGTCTGTTCGGTAATGTCAGAAATCAGCTCGGTGATCTCGCCAATCTCTTGCGAAGATTCGCCCAGCCGTTTGATCCGTTTGGAGGTTTCCTGGATCTGGTCCCGGATAGAGTTCATACCGCCGATGGCGTTTTGCACAGCCTGCAAACCCGACTCGGCTGCCGTCAGCGACTGCCGCGCCACTTGAGATGATTCTTGCGCTTGAGCTGACACATCGTTAATTCGCGAAGCCATGTCCAGCACCGATTGGCCGGTTTCACGAATCTCGCGCAACTGCTCGGTTGATGCTGCCAGCAGTTCGGTCGACGTGCTTTCCACCTGCGCAGTGGTTTGCGCCACGCGAGTCGCCGTGTTTTGCACGTTACCCACCAGTTGGCGCAACTCTTCTACCGTGTAGTTCACCGAGTCAGCGATAGCACCAGTGATGTCTTCGGTCACCGTCGCTTCTTGCGTTAGATCGCCCTCTGCCACAGTTTGCAATTCGTTCATCAAACGCAAAATGGCGGCCTGATTGGCGTCGTTGACGCGCTTGGCATCCTGCTCCTGGCCGCGCGCTTCAAGCTGCTGCTTTTCAGCAACGTCCTGGCGTTTTCGACTGTCTTGCAACTGAATTCGGGCAATACCCACAGCGCACAACAAACCAAAAAACGCCGCCAGCGACAGCGCTGCGACGGAGAAAAAGCTCAAACCCGCCTGCTTGGACAGGTTAGCTTGCAGCTCTTCCAGGCTTCGGCGCAGCGGTTCGCTGTCGGCAATGATTGATGCCTGCGCTTCACGTGCTGAAACCAAGCCCTGCAAGTTGCCCAAAATGGCACCGGCCTGCACGCGAGTCTGCTCGTACAGCGCCATCAATGCCTCCAGTCGCTCGCGGGTTTGCGGATCTTTTGAACCCGCCAAGCGCAGCTCGGGGCTGCCTTCCTGTAAACCTTGGGCAATCTCTTTGAACGAATTCAAGTCCTTACCGAGCAAAAACACGGCCTCAGGGCTCACGCCTTCCATCGTAAGAAACTCGTTGGCTGATTTACCGATCCGCTGTGTCAGCATCACAAGTTGACCAGAAGCTGAAATTTCAGCCGCAGGCGCGTTTTGTTGCAGTTTCAAGGAAGAGACGGTTTCAGCGACCTCCAGTAGATCCGATGATTGGCGGTTAATCGTGCGCAAGGCACTGCCCACTTGCGTCAAAATCTTTTGCTGCGCCAAAATTGTCGCAGCATTTTTTTCTGCGCGCTCGACCAAAGGCATTGCCTTATCTACGTCTTCGATCAAGCCAGTCGCTACTTGCGACAGGCGCAACTCACCATCGCCCGCTTTCAAGCCACGGACATTTTTGACCAATGCAGCAGAGCTGTCAGAGACCTCGGTAAACGCTTGCGGCGAGCCCACCAAAGCCTGAGATGCCGATTTGGCCAGTCGTTGGGATTGCATGAGCGACTGCCCTGAAGCACCCACTTGACGCGCTGCACTGTCTGACTGAGCTAATGCGAAGAACATCACTGCCAAAAATACGATCAAAGATATGACCAGCATCACCGTCAAAATACGGCGATGGTCAGCTGGTTCGCGGTTACCCAGTATTGGCAAATTGACTGATGAGCCAGTCAATGCTGCACCGCGTTCGTTCGCTTCAGCGAGGATGCTGTTGGCCTCGTTATATGCTGCATTTCCCCCGCCTTGCTCCATTGAGTAAGCCTCGTCGGCGGGCATGCCACCTTGCGTAAGCATGGACTGTTCAGCCGAAGATTGCCTAGGTTTAAACAGACTGGAGATGCGTTGTGTTACTGACATGGTGTGGCCTCAAAATGGTTCTGGGCTTGGTGAAAAAATAGTTGAGACATAGACAGACGTTATACAGACGTGAGACTGGCAATGCCAAGAAATTCGTGCGAACTGGCCAGTTGTTGCAAATCCAGTTCAGTCCATGCCAGGCCGGATTTGTCGACGTACTGAGCAGACATAAATTGCGGTGAGCCTTCAGGCGATGGCTCGCGTGCGACGAAATCCGCCACGCCGCGCAAGCCGCTTAAGCGATCAATCAAGACGGCGCAGTTGATCTCCATTGCGCTGTTGAGTGCAATCAGGCGCGCTTGCTCACGAATGCTGCCATCGAAAGCGCGTTGCATTCGTGTGCCAGATATAAAGCTTGCCAAATCAACGATGCCATACAAACCGCCACGTAAGTTGGCTACACCCATAAACCATTGTTGTGTGTAGGGCACTTTTTGCACACTTGTGACCGGGAAAATTTCACCAGACTGAGCCAGCGGCAGCAAAAACCGCTTGCCTGCTAACTCAACTGCTAACCAGCCGGCAGCTACACCCTCTGTGCGAGCTTGCTGAAGTCTGGCGGCCAATCGCGTTTGCAATTCTCGCAGTGCTTGCCGGTTTGCCATGTGGGAGTGTCTTCCTGACTTGTGATGCGTATAAAGCCAAACGGCTTAACCAAGCGCCTTGATTTTGGCCATCAATTCATTGGCATCTACCGGCTTGGTGATGTAGTCACGCGCGCCTTGGCGCATGCCCCAAACCCGATCTGTCTCTAAATTCTTGCTAGTACACATGATGATGGGCACATCGGAGAACATCGGATCGCGTGAGATGGCTCGCGTCAGCTGGAAGCCATTTTGTCCCGGCATGACGATATCCATCAAGATCAATTCAGGCTTGTCTTCAGCTATTTTTTTGAAAGCATCTTCTGCATTTTCCGCGCTTCGCACAGAAAAACCATTCTTGGTCAAAAGATCGGTGAGATACATAATCTCAGTCTTGGAGTCGTCAACGATGAGCACTTTGGTAATCGACATGATGGGCCTCTGTTCAATATCTATTTAAGCTTGCCAAATTGAAGCACGGCTTGCAATAGTTGGTCTTTGGTGAAAGGTTTGGTCAGGTACTCTTCGCTGCCCACCATGCGTCCTCTTGCTTTGTCAAAAACACCATCTTTTGATGACAGCATGATGATGGGCGTGCTGGCAAAGGTGGCATTGCGTTTGATGATGGCGCAGGTTTGATACCCATCCAGGCGGGGCATCAAAATATCGCAAAAAATTAAATGAGGCGCGTAGTCGTTGACTTTTGCTAGCGCATCAAACCCGTCCTCTGCTAGTAAAACGTCATGACCACCTTGCTTGAGAAAAATCTCTGCGCTTCGGCGTATTGTGTTGCTGTCGTCAATGACGAGCACCTTGAATCCACTAGGCGTACTCACTCAGCTCTCCTTTTGATGCGGTGAAGGTGCTGCAAATTAGTTTCACAATTAGTTACTTTGATGTAGATTAACTTAAATCTGAACCATTTCAAAATCTTCTTTGCGTGCACCGCATTCAGGACAGGTCCAATTCATTGGAACATTGGCCCAAGCAGTACCTGCTTTGATGCCGTGGTCTGCCGCTCCAGAGGATTCGTCATAGATCCAGCCGCATATCAAGCACATCCAAGTTTTGTTGGCAATCATCTCAGTCATGCTGCTGAAGGTCTTTCATTAGAATCACAATAGAATGCCAAATATGGCATGTGTTGCATTGTATCTACACGAATGCATCGAAAAAGCAACACACCACCATTGCCGATAGGAGGTGAAAGTTAGGCGCTGGTTGGTTGCATGTTCATATTTTTTACAAAGCCTCCCGATGTCATTCCAGCCAAGCAATATAAATTTACCCGCGCAAGAGGATGAAGGCGAAGAAGGCCCGATTTGTGTGATGAGCTTCAATGTATCGGACGCCAGCGGCGCCGGCGGGTTATCTGCTGATTTGATCGCAATTACCGCGTCTGGCGGACATGCTCTGCCAGTAGCGACTGGCATTCTGATCCGTGACACCTCCACGGTGTTCGAACTGATTGAACTCGATGCAGATACAGTCGAGAGCCAAGCACGCACCGTTTTGGAAGACATGGATGTGGAGGTTTTCAAAATTGGCTTTGTGGGCTCACCTGAGGCGTTGGCTGTGGTGGCGGAGAT
>JAYSRZ010000323.1:0-3962 GCA_043720775.1 Variovorax sp.
GCTGAAAGCGCCGCAAGCCTGCGCCTCGTCATCGCGCATCCACCACTGCCCGCGCGCATCCAAGCCCAGCCAGCCCGTACAAGACGGCACATTCGGCCACTTGGCCATTGCTTTCAATACGATGTCATCCATGACTCATCTCCATCAAGCGTGCTCCATCAACCATTGTCCAACGGCTTGCGGCATCGCATGCACATGGCTTGGAAAACTGCCGCTCGGGAAGCCCACATGCCCGCCCTGCGCGGGCTGCCAGAGCGTCACATGTTTGCCCACCTGCCCGGCTTGCGGCAGGCTGCTCTCGGGCATGAAGGGGTCGTTACGTGCGTTGAGCGCGAGCGCGGGGATTTGGATCTCGGCCATGCGCGGCTTGGCCGAGGCGCGCGCCCAGTAGTCTTCCGTGTTTTTAAAGCCATGCAGGGGCGCGGTGAAGATGTTGTCAAACTCATAAAGATCGCGGCTGGCCTGCAATGCGCTTGCATCAAACAGCTTAGGATGCAAGGCCAAGCGCTCCATCGCCTTGGGCTTCATGGTATTCAGAAACATGCGGGTATAGACCTGCCGATTAAAACCTGCGCCAATCGCATGGCCAGCGGCCGCCAGATCCAGCGGTGAGCAGACCGAGGCCACGGCATTCGCCACGGAAGATGCAGCAGCGCCCATCTCTTGCGCCCAGCGCATCAGCGCATTGCCGCCCAATGAGATGCCTACGGCGATCAACTTGCGCTCCGGCATACGTGCTTTCAAACGGCGCAGCAGCCAATCGATCTCAGAGAAATCTCCAGAATGATAAGCACGCGGCGCGCGATTGATCTCGCCACTGCAGCCGCGAAAATGCGGCACGGCATACGGCATGCCCTGCTGCGCAGCCCACGCTGCAAAGGCGAGCGCGTAATGGCTTTGTGATGAGCCTTCTAGGCCGTGAAACAGCACCAATTGCGGAGCATCGGCTCGCACGGCGTGCTGCGCAAAATCCACATCGACAAAATCATCGTCTGGAGCGGCCCAGCGCTCACGCTGAAATGAAGGCGGCGCAACGTCGTGGCGACGCGAATACAGCGCAGGCCAAATGGTTTGCAACTGGCCACCGGGCAGCCATGTTGGCGCGCGATACTGCATCAACATGCGCCTCGCCGCATATGACTCATTACTATTAATTTCATAGCACTGTGCGCAGCATTTATGCCGGCGAATTGCTCAAAAGACTTTAAAAACAGGAATAAAAACACGATCAATGCAGCACCATCGGCGCATCCGAGATTTCCTGCATCTCGCGCGCCGTGCCCGGGCTCGCATGATGCGCCACCATGCGCCAACCTTGTGCCGTCTTGTGATACACGTTGGTAGCGATCACGTAGGCCTCGCGCGGCCCCTCTTGCGTCATCACCTCAATTTTCTCAATCACGCTGTGGACGCTGGAGGACAGCGCTTCAATCTTGCGCACACGCAGCGGCGTGGCACGAATCGTGCCATTGCTGAACATCGCATCAAATGCCGAGCGAATCGCGCCCATGCCCACCATGCGCGAGCCGCCAGGGTGTACGCACACAATTTCATCCTCATCCGCCCAGCAACTCATGAGCTTGTCAATATCGCCTGCTCGCAGTGCATCATAGAACTGCGCCTCGATCTCATCGGCATTGCCACCCACGGTGACGGATTGAAGTTTGCTTTTTCGCATTGCTAATATCAAGCATTAAAGTTTTGCTTGCAACGTATTACTTTACTAGTCAAAAACTAAAACGGCCACTTTTAGTGGCCGTTTTCCTTGCTCAAGGCAAAGTGATTTAGATAATCCAATCAGACTTCATAGAAGACTCCTAATAATCTAAGTAATTAAGATTAACACAAAATCTATAGCACGGCAACATCGAGTCCAAAGGCGTGCTTGCCCTTTTTAATATTCGATTTTATAAATTGCTGTGAAAAAACTTTAGTGAATCCGCTAAAGGCATGTCGCGCTTTAACGCTTGCAACATAGTAGTCAGACTCAGTTTTGCATATGTTGTTCAAATCGTCCGTTGTGACAAATCTCAATGCGTATCGTCCGTCTTTATCCTTTTTGTCATAGCCCTGCAATTCAAAGAGATGGTTTTTACGCAAAACTATAGGCGTATTTTTTAAAGCTGTGCCGCCAGCAATTGCTATGGGAGTCACTAACGAAACTTCAATGTCTAAATCAACGGCAGACCACTTTGATCGGTTGACGATCTTAAACGCATATTCAGTCACCCCAATTGCAGCACTCTGGTCGGCAATACAAGGCGAAAAATCAATACTAGGTCTCAGTTGATAGAGGCAGAGCAAAAAAATACATGAGGCTGCGACACTTGAAAGAATGCCAACAAGTATTGTTTCTAACATTTCTTACTTTCGTTGAAATAAAAATAGATATCAAGCAAGCCACGTAGATTCAACTACCAATTATGCGAACTAAAAAAATCTTAAAAAAACGCCAGCTAAAAAGCTGGCGTTTAAAGTTGGTTGCGGAGGCTGGATTTGAACCAACGACCTTTGGGTTATGAGCCCAACGAGCTACCGAGCTGCTCCACTCCGCGTCAATACTTGTATTTTACCGTGTTGCTTGGCGTTATGCTGCAATGCGGCAAAAGATAGTTTTTCTTCAGCTTATTCTGCTGTCGGCACTTCAGCTGTCGTGTCTGCACGATCAACCAATTCGACAAATGCCATCGGTGCGTTATCGCCCACACGGAAACCCATTTTCAGGATACGTGTGTAGCCGCCAGGGCGCTTTGCAAAGCGAGGGCCGAGATCAGCAAACAATTTGGTGACGCTATCGCGATCGCGCAAGCGAGCAAATGCCAAGCGCATGTTTGCTACGCTCTTAACTTTGGCAAGAGTGATCATGGGTTCAACAACGCGGCGCAGCTCTTTGGCTTTTGGCAGTGTTGTTTTGATGGCCTCATGCTGAATCAGCGAGTTCATCATGTTGCGCAGCATCGCTTGACGATGGGCGCTGGTGCGGTTAAGTTTACGAAGTCCGTTTCCGTGACGCATGGTGCTTTTCCTTTCAATTATTTCCGAGCCGCCGTATCAGGTACGACTCGTTGCACTTTGCTTAAAAATTAACGCTTGTCCAAACCAGCGGGAGGCCAGTTCTCTAAACGCATACCGAGGGTCAGGCCGCGAGAGGCCAAGACTTCCTTGATTTCGTTGAGCGACTTGCGACCCAAATTCGGGGTCTTGAGCAACTCATTCTCGGTGCGCTGAATCAGATCACCGATGTAGTAAATGTTTTCTGCTTTGAGGCAGTTGGCCGAGCGCACGGTGAGCTCGAGTTCATCGACAGGGCGCAAGAGAATAGGATCGAACTGCTGCGTGCTGCGCTGAGCAGGTGCGTCAAACGCGGCCAACTCACTGCCTTCGAGCTGCGCGAACACAGCCAACTGCTCGACCAAAATCTTCGCCGCTGCGCGCACTGCATCTTCTGCGGTGACAGCGCCATTGGTTTCGATTTCCATGACGAGCTTGTCGAGATCGGTGCGCTGCTCAACGCGAGCGTTCTCGACCGCATAGCTCACGCGCTTGATTGGCGCAAACGATGCGTCGAGCACGATGCGGCCAATCGATTTGCTTGGCTCGTCGCCATAACGACGTACATTGCCTGGCACATAGCCACGGCCTTTTTCCACCTTGATCTGAATATCGAGCTTGCCGCCTTGCGACAGGTGTGCGATCACGTGATCAGGGTTGATGATTTCAACGTCGTGCGGCGTTTGGATGTCACCAGCAGTGACGACGCCTTCGCCGTCTTTACGCAAAGACAAGGTGACTTCGTCACGGTTATGCAGCTTGAAGACCACGCCCTTCAAATTGAGCATGATGTTGACGGCGTCTTCTTGCACACCATCAATGGTGGAGAACTCGTGAAGCACGCCAGCAATAGTGACTTCTGTGGGCGCATAGCCCACCATTGAAGAAAGCAAGACGCGGCGCAGGGCGTT
>JAYSRZ010000324.1:0-1397 GCA_043720775.1 Variovorax sp.
ATCAATCCTTGGTTTTTATTGGCATTCTTCGGCGTGGCCGTACTATGCGTGATTTCCGTTGCATCGGCTGTGATGTACTGGGGTGAGCCACGCAACGCATACGCCCTCGCGGCCGGTCTCATTTATTTGCTGGGCACGATTGGCATCACGATGGGCTGCAACGTGCCCCTCAATCAGACTCTCGCTGCCATGAATGCGAACAGCGCAGAGGCCGAAAAATTTTGGGCAAGCTACTTGAAATTGTGGACGCGCTGGAATCATGTGCGCATGCTCTCCGCTGTGCTGGCAGCGTTTCTTTTTATAAGCCCGATCAGCTGGCAGCCCACATAATTTTGATCACGCGGAAACCGCCCTGAGCGCTATCAAAATGATATTCCTTGCCAGCTTAATTGCGATGGCCCAGCGCAGTCGATATTTCTTTCGCTGTGGCCTGCAAACGTGGCAGCCACTCTTCATTCAAGCGGTCTGCGGGAGCGGAAATGGACAGGCCAGCGACCAACCTTGATTGATCATCGTAGATGCCCGCCGCCATGCAGCGCACGCCGAGTTCTAGCTCTTCGTTGTCGCGCGATGTGCCGTATTGGCGGCATTTGGAGAGCTCGCGCTCGAGCGCTGCGAGCTGCGTGAAGCTGTTTTTCGTTTGCCCGGCTAGGCCGGTGCGCGTGGCATATTGGCGCACCTTTGCAGCATCATCGAAGGCGAGAAAGAGTTTGCCAACAGACGTGAGATGCAGCGGCGCTCGCCCGCCAATCGCGCGCACGACTTGCATGCCGCTGCGCTCAGAATACGCCCGCTCCACATACACAATCTCATCGCCTTGCCTCACAGAGAGATTGACGGTTTGCTGCGTGGATTTGTGCAGCTCGCGCATGGCGGGCAGGGCGGCATCGCGCACGTTGAGGCGGTCTTTGACGAGGTTGCCTAATTCGAGCAAGCGCAGGCCGAGCCGATAGCTGCCTGATTCGGGGCGATCAACCATGCGGCCAATGGCCAGATCGTTCAAGATGCGGTGCGTCGTTGAAGGATGCAGGCCGGTTTTTTCAGCGATTTCTTTGAGCGAAATCGCGCCATCTCGCGAAGAGAGCACATCTAGCAAGGCGAAGATGCGCTCAATGACTTGAATCGTGGGCTTGGTTGAAGGTGTTTTTTTCATGCTTTTGGTGCGCTGCAACAGACAGCATGAATTTTATAGTGTGAAATTCAAGATGTACTGAGCTTTCCGTTCGGGCTAAGCCCTTCGACATGCTCAGGGCGAACGGATCGTTAACGCCAAGCCCCATCAATGAGCCGCTCATTGGGCGCAAACTGCGCTTTGTAAGTCATCTTCGGGCTTTGCTCAATCCAATAGCCCAAATACACATGCTTCAAACCCAGCTCTTTGGCTTGCGCGATTTGCC
>JAYSRZ010000325.1:0-11491 GCA_043720775.1 Variovorax sp.
TGCACGTAAGCGGCTTTCCAAGGCTCAGGGCCGAGCGCTCTCAAAAACGTAGCAGTATGCGATGTACCCGCGCCGACTTCCATGTCGTAGGGTTGAAGCAAAGCGCAGCCTTGCTTGTCCCAGTAAGACTGCAGAGTGAGGATGATTTGTTGAAAAGTGAGCATGATGAATCGAGGGTTGCATCAAAACCGATGCCAACACCTGATTTTACGGGGCTTTCCACCCCAAGCTCCCTAGCGAGATGCGCTCAAATCCAAGCCGAAGCGTCTAAAGGCTCGCCTTGAGATAAGGCAGGATTCATCTCTTGCAGCGCATGCACTCTCACCTCTTGGCTGTCCACGCTGACCTCCATCTTTGCCCCGAGGCGATACACATTGGGCGAGGCCGCCACAGCGCTTTCCGTGCCCAATACGCGCCACATCACGCGCGGCTCGCTGCTGCGCAGCCGCTGCATGAATTCAGCAGTGGGGCCGACCACCGTATCGCGCTCGCCGCCGAATTCCAGCGGCATGCGCACCACGTCAATCGGCCCGAGATGCAAGCTGGTGAGCACGCGCACTGCCGGCACATTCATGCCTTGGAATTGCGCGTCTGCCCAATGCTTGGTCTGCACACCCGAGCGCAGCATCGCTTGCACCGCTTGCGCCGCGCGTGCATAACCACTCTTGCCATCCAACGCTTGATCTAGAAAATACAAAATCAGCCGGCTCTCGCGCAAATCCAAATAATCCGCCGAACGCAGCGCCGCGTCTTTGCTCACTGGCAAGAAGAGCTGTCGCAGCAAAGCGCGCCAAGCCTGCGTGGGCAAAGCCTCACGCAAGAGCGCATCGTTGTGTACTTCCATACTCACCGCCCAAGCCGCATCAAATTGTTGATGCGGCTTGGCAGCAGCCGTCTGAGCGGTCATCGGCTCCAACGATGGGAACGGAGTCTCTGGCACGGCTGCCAATAGCTCCAACTCCCCCGACCCTGTCGATTCGAAGCCAGAGCCTAAACGCTCTGCGTCACGGCCCAATTTTGCTGCGAGCAATTCGAGTTGCTTGTTGACCGTCTCCATCAACTTTGCAGGATCAAAGGGCTTGGTGAGATACGCATTAGCACCTTGCTTCAAGCCATGTTGAATATCTTCTTGGCTGCTGCGCGAGGTCAGCAAAATCACGGGCGTTTGCGCCGTCTCGGGCGTGTTGCGAATGTCGCTTAGCACCTCAAAGCCATTGATCTTGGGCATCTCCACATCGCTCACCACCAAATCGGGCAGCTCAGCGAGCACCGTGAGCAGGCCCTCTGCACCATTGTCTGCATCGCTGACTTCGTGGCCCGATTTTTTGAGCACGGCGGTGATCAGCCGGCGCGTGGATGCATCGTCTTCGAGTACAACAATTCTTGCCATGGTGTTTTGTCTCTTACCCTAGTTAACGGAATTGCTATTTGCCAATCTACTGCGGCCACATTATGCGGCACAAACGTTTCGCTCTTTGCCTAGTCTCTAGCTGCGCCAGCAAGTGTTTTACATGCTCTTTCGGCCTATAGACGCCGTGGATACTGCGTAAAGCGCTATTAAAAGTATAGTGATGCCGAATATCCATAGCGGCCACAAACCAAACCGCCCCGCCACCCAGGCAAACGGTGTGAGGCCTTGGCGGCCTTCCACTGCGCCGACCAGCACACCGCGCGTATGACGCGGCAAACTGTGCGTGACTTCGCCTCGATGATTGATGATCACGGTAGCGCCCGTGTTGGTGGCGCGCACCATCGGGCGGCCCAATTCGAGCGCGCGCATTCGGCTGATGTGCAAGTGTTGATCAATCGCGATGCTGTTGCCAAACCAGCCGATATTGCTCACGTTCACCATCACGGTTGGCGCGCGAGCTTCATCCACAAAGCGCCGAGCCAGCTCATCGCCAAACAAATCCTCGTAGCAAATATTCAGCGCCCAGCGCTGGCCTGCCCATTCAAAGCTCGGCTGCCCGACCGCGCCGCGATTGAAATCGCCCAGCGGAATATTCATCATTTGCGTAAACCATTTGAAAAGTGGCGGAATGAATTCGCCGAAGGGCACGAGATGGTGTTTGTCGTATTGGTAGGGTTGAGCTTGGCCGGGCTTTAGGCCCAGCACCGAGTTGGTATAACCCTTGTCGAAATTGCCGAGAGGGATACCAACCAACGCAGCTTGATCGCCCGTAGCGTAGCGTTTTTGAATACCGTCCCAATAGCCTTCAGGAAGCTGGCGCGGCAGTAGCGGAGTCGCAGTTTCTGGCGTGATCACAAGTGTCGCTGTGTTCAACGCAAGCTGCTGTTGATACCAATCTAGCGAGGCTTTGATACCTTGACTATGCTCAAACTTTTCGCCTTGTGGGATGTTGCCTTGGAGCAAGGATATCGGCGCACGCCCATTGTTTCTAGTGAAGCGCTCAAGCCAAGCCACATCAGTCTGCACCAAGCTAGGCATGACGAGCACTGTCAGCGCCACAACGCGCTGCAACCGCCCGCCTCTGAAAATCTGCACCAAACTCGCCGCCAGCCATGTAGCAATAAATCCTAGCCCATACACGCCCACCCAAGTTGCATAACCAGCTAGCAGCCCATCCACGTGCGCATACCCCCCCGCGCCCCAAGGAAAGCCGGTAAACCAACTGTCTCTCGCCAACTCAGCCAACATCCACGCTGCTGCAAAAACAATAGCACTCCACGCAGGATGTATGACGGCTTCCTGCCTAAAACGCTTATAAAAGTAGCTCGCGGCCGCGTAATACAACCCTAAAAATCCACACAACGCAAAAATCGCCAGCACCGCCAGCGGCGCTGCCAGCCCGCCATACACATGCATGCTGATAAAAAGCCACCACACCGTGCCGCAGAGCCAGCTTGTGGCAAACAGCCAGCCGAGCAAAGCCGCTTGCCTTGTCGAGCTCGCGCGATCAATCAGCATCACCAGCGCAGCCAGTGAGAGCATTTGCAGCCACCACAACGGCTGGCCCCCCAGCGTTCCTTGCCAGGGTGCAGCAATCGAGACGGCTTGCGCGTAGCCTGCGATCAAGGCAAATACGCCTGAGCTCCAAATTGAGCGGTTTGTGGCGGAGGATGAAAAAGTCATCCGCTTATTGTCGCGGCAATATGCGTTGGTTCCTCAAGCCTGCATCAATGGCAAGCTCCGCGCCCGCTTGCCTGTTAAAGCAAACATCGCATTGGCCAGCGCTGGCGCAAGCGGCGGCACGCCGGGCTCGCCGATGCCTGTGGGCGCATTGGTGCTCGGCAGCAAATGGGTTTCGACCTGTGGCGTCTCGGCCAGCTTGAGCATGCGGTATTGCGGGTAATTGCTCTGCTTCACCACACCGCCCTCGATATCAATCTTGCCCCACAGCGCTGCCGTGAGTGCGAACACCACAGAGCCTTCGATTTGCTGCGCCACGATGCCGGGGTTGATGACCTGCCCGCAATCGACCGCGCAGACCACTTTATGAACGCGCGGCTCGTTACCTTGTAGGGAAACTTCGATCACCATAGCCACAACTGAGCCAAATGATTCATGCAGCGCAATGCCTCGTGCGCGGCCAACAGCAGGTTTGCTACCCCATCCTGCTTTTGATGCAGCCAGATCAAGTACTGCCAAATGCCGCTTGGCATGCTCGCCGCTTAAATGCTGGCGGCGAAACGCCAGCGGATCGGTCTGCGTGGCATGCGCGAGCTCATCCACAAAACCTTCTGAGAAAAACGCATTATGCGAATGCCCCACGCTGCGCCAATAGCCCACCGGCACACCCATTTTTGTCGCGCTGTGGCTCATGTGTTGATGTGCAAAGTCATACGGCAGATCAAACAAGCCTTCAGCCGTCGTCTTATCAGGCGCATCGACTGGGCCTGCGAGCAGCGGCAGCGCGCGCTCAAACCAGCGCGGCGTGATCGCATCACCTGCGGACTGAATGCGCAAGCTGGCTATTCGCCCGCTCGCATCAATGCTCGCTTTAAGCAGCGCAGCATGCGCCGGGCGATAGACATCGTGCGTCATATCTTCTTCGCGCGAATACACGAGTTGCACGGGCCGGCCATCGGTAAATTTGGCCACTTGCACGGCTTGCAAAATGAAATCAACTTCGAGCCTGCGCCCGAACCCGCCGCCGAGCTGCGTGACGTTTACCGTGACATCATCTTGGCTCAAACCTGCCGCCTTCGCTGCCATATCGCGCGCCATTTTCGGCACTTGTGTGGGCGCCCAGAGTGTGAGCTTACCGCCCGCCAATTGCGCCGTGCAATTCATCGGCTCCATCGTTGCATGAGCGAGATAGGGCGCGGCATAGAGCGCCTCCACGGTGCGCACGGCAGTTTTTTCCGCAGCATCCGCATCGCCGCGTGAATGGAAAGCGAAACCGCCGCCCGTGGTTGCAATGGCGGCCAATTCTTTTTCAATTGCCGCTGAATTCAAAGCGCCGAGAGATCTTTGCTGCCACTGCACATCCAGCGCTGCTGCGCCTTGCCGCGCATGCCAAGTGCTCGTGCCCACCACAGCCAAGCCTGCCGTGCCGCCGCCCAGCGCAGGCAGTTGCACGACGCGCTCCACGCCCTTGATCTTCAAGGCCGGGCTGCTGTCAAAGCTACCCGCTGAGCCGCCCAGCATCGGGCAAAGTTTCACAGCGGCAAACACCATGCCGGGCAAGCGCACATCCATACCAAATTGCGCTGCACCTATGACTTTTGCGGGCACATCGGTGCGCGGCGCAGCCTGCCCAATCAGCTTAAAAGCCTTGGCTTCTTTGAGCTTCACATCGCTGACTTTGATGGCTACAGCATCGGCTGCGAGCGCTGCAAAATTCATCGATTTGCCGCCGCCCGCGCCTTGGCTGGTTGATATCTTGCCGCCGTGGAACACCAATTGATCTGCAGGCACACCGAGCTTGGCAGATGCAGCTTGCGCCAATTGCGCACGCGCTGTAGCCGCAGCAATCCGCACCGAGCCCCAAGCATCGGCCACACTCGATGAGCCGCCCGTCACCACCACGCCCAACTCTCGCGCAAGCTTTCCCGTCATCCATTCGCTGGTTTTCACAAGCGTGCTGCCATCTTGCCGAGGATGAAAAGGCAAGCTCGCCACAAACATCGCCACGTTGCCATAAATGCTGTCCAGCCCCGCCTGCACGATGCGCACCCGGCCAAGCGGCACATCCAGCTCTTCCGCCACGAGCATCGGCAGCGCCGTATGAATGCCTTGGCCCATCTCGCTGCGCGGCATCGCCATCACCACGCTGCCATCTTGCGCGATTTTGATCCAGCCATTCAATGCCACTTCGCCTTGCTGCGGCAAAAGCATCTCGCCCTTACCTAGGCGCGAGCGCGCAGGCATCACGCCCCAGCCCACCAGCAATGCGCCTGTGACGGCCAAGCCACTCAAAATCATCGTTCTGCGTTTCATGCTGGCGCTCCTTGAAGCATCTTGGAAGCGCGATGAATACCAGCGCGAACGCGCTGATAAGTCCCGCAGCGGCAAATATTCATCATCGCCTCATCAATTTGCGCGTCCGTTGGAGTGGGATTTTTCTCCAGCAAGGAAGCAGCGGCCATCAGCATCCCGCTTTGACAATAGCCGCATTGCGGCACTTGTTCGGCAATCCAAGCTTGTTGCACAGCATGCAATTTATCCGCCCCCAAACCTTCAATCGTCTGCACAGATTTACCTATGACTGTGGACACCGGCGTCACGCAAGAGCGCACCGCCTGCCCATCCACGCGCACAGTGCATGCCCCGCAAGCGGCCACACCGCAGCCAAATTTCGTGCCCGTCATGTTCAGCACATCGCGCAACACCCATAACAGCGGCATCGTGCCATCCATTACTGCGGCATCTTGCACCGTTTGCATCTTTCCGTTAATTTGCAGTTCCATCGCGATTTTCCTAATAGCTATGGCAGCAAATATAGCCCAAGCCGGGCACGTTATGCGTTCAAAATTTATCGCACATCACTTTAATGATTCTAAATTTAACAATCACTGTGAACAATCACATCCGTGCCATTCTTAATGTTTCGCGGCCCAAGCAAGAAGAGCCGCACCGATCACTTCAAGGCACATATAAAACGCAGGAAAGCGTCCAATTTTTCGATCGATCATTGTGGATAGTATTCTGCCGCCGGCCATACCCGCCAATGCTGCAGCTACTGTGATGCATACGCCTGATCTATATTGCGGTGTTAAGTAGGCTAGCAATAAAATTACGGCCATCGCCACACCAAAACCTCCGTAAACAGCACGCACTTCATTTCGCCCGTTACTCGTCAATTGGAAAATATCAAACTGTTGAGTCACTCTGATCGGAAAAGCGATGGACACCAAGCCCATAAATAGAAATGCAAACGCCGCGAACAAAATAATTATTTCTGACGATCTCATGATGCAGCACCTTTAGAAAAAGCATGCCAAGCAGCAAAAATTAGAAATGGTAGCCCAACAAGATCTGCGATGGCGATGATCTGCAAATTGGCAGGCATGCCGTTGTAAGCAAACAGCACAAGAAAAGAAATCATGCTGATGCCCACCACAGTCGTTGCCAGTTGACGCGATTCAGGTTTGAAAAAAGACCAAAAACACAAAACAAAAATGCCTATAAACAACGCTGCGCGATGATGCAGTAGCAGATAAGTCACGGAGCCCGCCTGCGCTCCATACAAACTGCTCAACAAACTTGGCTTAAAAAAAGCCAGTGCGGGTATAAAGTGGATGAGCGCTAAGCTCATCCAGCATAATTTAATCAGCATTACTTTCCTTTATTTCGTTTTATGAAAAACCCATTTTGATCCGAGCGAAAACACAATCACTGCGGGCGCGACAACTGCTATCAAATCAAAAAGAAAGATTTCATCAAAAGGCATACCGCGATGAATCCATATGTAGACATGAAATATGGCGTGCAAAAATGGCCACAACGCGCCGGCAACGATCCAGTCAACTTTATGACTGATCCATCCATACATGACGCATAGGCCCGATGCGAAGAAAGCCAGTCCAACATCACGAATAAAGTGATCGTTAAAAGGCCCAATCAATTTCATGCCCGGAGTCAAGTCATAAAACATTTGTGGCAAAGAAAAAATCACCACTCCGGCCGCCGCCCAAGCAAGAGAGATCAATAAGACGATAGCGCGGCTCATGGCTTTGCGATATCACTCACAGAGGCACTGTTCGCATGAACTGTCTCGGTATCGATGTACGTATGCTTAGCGCTCACCAAACCTTCCTTGACATGAATCACGTCAATCGCTGGTATGTCATATGCAATGCCTGCTTTGGGCGTGAATCTTCTTTGCCCCAAAAGAAACGCCCCAACCGGCTGCATGCGGATGCTGTATTCAATGACTACAAAATCCGCACCCCAAGACATGCGGCTCACCTTCGACGAATACTGTGGGTTATCGCGCAAAATTTGCTGAAACTGCGAGCGAATCGCTTCCTTTCCCATAGCAGGCGGCTGCTGAGATACGTTCAATACAAATACAGAATCTGGCGTGTGCAGGGCAACAATCCTATCGACATCTCGACTCGCCCATGCTTGGCCATACTGACCAATGATTGCTTGCAGCGATGATGCATTGGATGGCAATGCGGATTGGGCACTCGTCCAAGCTGGGAAAGCACTCAGTGCAATCCAAAGATACTTTAAAAATCCCAGTGAATCAAAACGTGAATTGATTGAATTTAGCAAATGATTTCTCCTGTTTACAGCACAAATTAATTCGTTGATACTTGCGCACATTCAAAATATATATAAGTCTTATCCGTCATGCTTTCAAAAACAAGCTATCAGATTAAAAAAAGCGTCGCCTCAAGCCCTGCCTTGTTAGTAAGCTGGGGAGCACGTGCGATGTACGTTGGCCCAGGCTTTCAATTGCCAGCGCATCGTAACGCCGTTGCAGTACTTGCTCTAGCACTCAATAAACCGATGAGAGTAGCGCTGAACGCAATCAACATAGAAGAGGGATTCAAAATTTGCAAGAGTGCTCTAATTGAGCCCAACGAACTGCATTTGATTGAGACAAGTAGCGAAGACTATGCATTTGTTTATTTAGATGCCCTGAGTCATGATCTCGCAACAATTCGCGCTCGGTGCGTGCAAAAGCAAGGCGGGTTAAGTTTTGATCTTGATGTGCAAAATGAAGTGGTTGCATTGCTTGCGGCGATGCCCCGCAACGTAGATTCATGGCCGATAACGGCATCCAAGTTGTCAAGCCTATTGGGGTTTGTTCAAAGCGAGCCTGAGCCTCGCATTGCTTCTGTAGTGAACGCTCTACTTTCTTGCCCTGATGATGCTCGAAATGCTGGAGACTGGGCGCAAGAAGTTGGCTTATCTTCTTCGCGATTTCAGCATTTGTTCAAAGAAAATGTGGGTATTCCGTTTCGGCGTTTTCGACTTTGGGCACGCATGCGCATCGCGCTTTCACACACCATGCGAGGAGCTAGTTTGACGAATGCCGCCTTGGAAGCTGGTCTATCCAGTTCGGCACATCTGAGTGCAGCATTTAAAGACATGTTTGGGATATCGCCCTCCCAGCTTGGAAAAGCATCTCCCATTTATATTGAAACCTGAGCTAAAGATTCACTGTGAATATGTGACGACTTATGGCAACGGTTAGCTGGAAGCGAAATGTTGCAGGCGCCTAGCTAACGCAACTTAGAGGTTTGTCTCTGAAAGCATCTAAGCCATGGAAAGGCAGTCATTAGAGCTTTACAGTGGTGCATCTGCTATGAAAGCCATGCTATGTCTGCCTTAATGAAACCCCGCACTCACTTGCACGTCGTCGCTGCGCATGAAACGCCTGCGCCGCTCATGCACAAAGCTTTTGAGGCACAAGCACCCATAGCGCTGCGCCTGCGCGAATCCACAGCTCAAGAGCGCATCGCACTGATCAAAAAACTGCGCACAGCAATGCTCGCTCGCCGCGAAGATTTTTATGCGGCCTTTGCGCAAGATATGCGCAAGAGCAAAGCCGAAGTCGAAGGCGCGGAATTCATGCCCGTGCTTGATGAAATGCGCCATGCGATTGGCAGCCTCAAGCGCTGGATGAAGCCGCAAACTGTGACGCCCGTGCTCACCTCCGTAGGCTCCAAAGCGCAAATTCAAATGCAGCCGCGTGGCCGCGTGCTCATCATCGCGCCTTGGAACTATCCGCTCAATCAATGCTTTTGCCCTCTCGTGAGCGCTATTGCAGCAGGCAACACCGTGGTCTTGAAGCCTTCCGAGATGACGCCCACTGTCTCCAAACTGATGGGAGAGATCATCGCGCAAGTGTTTGAGCCCACGCATGTGGCCTACTTTGAAGGTGGGCAAGCCACCTCCACTGCTTTGCTGGCCTTACCGTTTGATCACATCTTCTTCACAGGCTCTCCCGCCGTGGGCAAGCTCGTGATGGCCGCTGCCGCCAAGCATTTGACCAGCATCACCTTGGAGCTTGGCGGCAAATCACCAACAATAGTGGATGAAACTGCAGACATTAAGCTTGCCGCAGAAAACCTGATTTGGGGCAAATTCATCAACAGCGGGCAAACCTGTATCGCGCCAGATCACATCTATGTGCATAGCAAGGTCAAAGCCAAATTCATCAAAGCAGCTCTTGCTGCGCTCACGACATACTACGGTGCGCCTGCCAAGCGCATGGGCAATGCAGACTTAACGCACATCGTCAACCAGCGCCACACCCAGCGCTTGGCTGATTTGCTCGTTGACGCGCAAAAAAGCGGTGCGCGCATCATCGTCGGCGGACAAGTCGATATCGCTGAATGCATGGTCGCGCCCACACTGCTTGATGGCGTGAATGCAGACATGCGCATCATGCAAGAAGAAATTTTCGGCCCGCTGTTGCCCATTCTTGAATTCAGCGATGTGAATGATGTCATCGCGCAAATCAACGCCAATCCCAAACCGCTCGCTTTGTATGTGTACAGCAGCAACGAAAAGCGCGTAAGCCAAATCATCGCGCAAACCAGCTCAGGCGGCGCGTGCGTGAACCAATGCATGATGCACAACGTGCAAGGCAATCTGCCCTTCGGCGGCGTCAACAATTCCGGCATCGGCAGCACGCATGGCCACCACGGCTTCAAAGCCTTCTCGCACGAGCGCAGCGTGCTCACAGCCGGCCGATTGCGCTTAGAAAAGCTCTTCGCCCCGCCCTACACGCCAACGCGATTTAAGTTGATCAAACAGATCGTGGAGACCATGCGCCTGCCTTCTCTTTGATGATCGGTGTGACCTCTCAACATAAATTGAGAACACGGAAGTCACGGAAATTTTCACGGAAGCCACAGAAAACTTCCGTGACTTTCGTGCACTTCTGTGTCTTCCGTGTTCTTCAAGAATTTTGAGCACTAATTTGCATGAATAAAGCCTAGCACTCAAAGGCCAAGTAGTTTGATCAACGACAATCAAAGCATATGGCTTTAATTTCTCTCCAAAACGCCCAACTCGCCTTCGGCCACGTTGCGCTCCTAGATCACACTGATTTTTCTCTCGAATCCGGCGAGCGCGTCGGCCTGATTGGCCGAAATGGCACAGGCAAATCTTCCATGCTCAAAATCATCGCGCGGCTGGAAAAGCCTGATGATGGTGAGCTGGTGATTCAAAACGGTGTGCGCATCGTCTATGTGGCGCAAGAGCCGCCGCTGGATGGCGATGCTACGATTTTCGAAGCAGTCAGCGCAGGTATCGCGCGGGCTAAGGAGCTGATTGACTTGTATTCCACGGGCGAAGGCGATCTCGATGCGCTGCAGGTTGAGATTGAGCATTTAGACGGCTGGAATTGGGAGCAGCGCGTGGGCGAGACGATTGAGCGGCTTTCGCTCAATCCAGATTCAAAAATTTCTCAGCTCTCCGGCGGCATGAAAAAGCGCGTGGCGCTGGCTCAAGCTTTGGTCGCTCGCCCAGAAGTATTGCTGCTCGACGAACCGACCAACCATTTGGACTTGAACAGTATTCTTTGGCTGCAAGAGCTCTTAAACAGCTTCCAAGGCGCAGTCGTCACGATCAGCCATGATCGCGCTTTCTTGGATGCTGTGTGTACGCGCATCGTTGAGCTTGATCGCGGCCGCCTGCGCAGCTATTTCGGCAACTTTGCGGCTTACGTGACGCAGAAAGCCGATGAGCTCGCGCAAGAAGCTATCGTGAACGCGAAGTTTGACAAAGTGCTTTCGCAGGAAGAGATTTGGATTCGCCAAGGCGTGAAAGCGCGGCGCACACGGGCCACTGCTCGCATCACACGATTGCAAGAGCTGCGCAGCCAACATGCGGCACGGCGCAATGTGCAGGGGCGCGTAAAGCTAGAGCTTGACGCTGGCGAGCGCAGCGGAAAGTTAGTCGCAGAGCTAGAAGACGCCTGCAAAGCCTATGGCGAAAAAATCCTCGTCAAAGGCTTTACCAACACCATCATGCGCGGCGATAAAGTCGCGCTCTTGGGGCCAAACGGCGCCGGCAAAACGACGCTGCTCAAAATGATTTTGGGCGAGCTCAAAGCCGATT
>JAYSRZ010000326.1:0-11453 GCA_043720775.1 Variovorax sp.
GATGTCGGCGTGAGTTCGCCCAAGATCAGCTTTGATGCGGTCAACAATCGCATCAATACCTCTTTGGCGCTCAACGTCGCTGGCAGCGGCATTGCCGGCCTAGTGACAAAGCGCGAATACAAAGGCGGAATCGACCTGAGCTACGGCCTGCGCTTCGAGCCCAGCGACAACTCGGTGCGCATGACGGATGTGAAGGTCGCCAAGCTCAATGTGGATGGCGCACCTGATTTGATGGAGCGCCCGATCTCGCGGCTTGGTGTGGCTCTCGCGCAGCGCTTGCTCTCTGATTTATCGCTCTACAAAGTGAGCGCTCAAGACATGGAAGCCGCCAAAGGCTGGGGCTACAAGCCCGGTGCCTTCAAAGTCGGCGCAACAGGCTTGGCGATTACGCTGGATCCTATTGAGAAAAAATAAGCTGTGGCTTCTAGCGCCTTCGCTCGCATTCAAGCGGATGTGCTGCGGCTTGCTGAGGCCATTCCTCGTGGGCGCATCACGTCAACTCAGCAGCTGGGCGCAGTGATTGACGTACCGGCGCGGCATGTGGCTTATATTGTCTCGCGCTTGGATGAGGCAATTCGCAGCCAGCATTCTGTGCATCGTATTTGCGGCTCAAAGGGCGAGGTTAAAGATTGGCAATTGCCGCGCTTGGCGCATGATGGTGTAGCCGTGAAAGCTTTGCGTGTTGTTGATTGGCCGGCATTGTGCTTTGAGTGGAATGCAACAACCATCAGACACGCCAAGCCATCGCGCACCACGCGACCGCAAGAACATGCGCGCGAAATCACATCGAAAGGCACAGAGCTCGCGTTATCTGAGCTGCGCGGCTTAGGGCCACGCTCAGTTGAGTTGTTGGTAGAAGCGGGCATCAACACGAGCGGCAAGTTACGCAAAGCCGATTTGTACAAGCTTTATCAAAAGATCAAAACCCAACATCCGCGCACCAGCTTAAATTTGCTCTACGCCATGATGGGTGCAGTTAGCAATGAAGATTGGCGCGATATCGCCAAAGAGCGGCGTAGCGAGGTGCTCATGCGACTCGACGACATGGGGTTGCTTTAAGGCAGTTGTGAAAGCGCTTGCATGTAAGCCGGCGAGATCATCAACTCGTCCCAACCGAGCGGTTTGGTTTGCGGCAGCAGATCTAAGCGACGCTGCTCGCTCATCTCGCTTGGTGTGAATTGCCGCTTGGCCTGTGCGGTAGCCAAGCCATCCAGCAACTCATCGACCGCCCTGCCCTCATCGCCCACGCTTTGGTTGCACAGCAGCACCATGTCGCAGCCGGCATTGAGTGCAGTAATCGCAGCTTGCGTGTAGCTCACGCGCTTGTCATCGATCAAACGCGCGCCTTCCATACTCAGATCGTCGCTAAAAATCGCGCCGATGTACCCAAAATCGCCACGCAAAATCTCTTGCAGCCAGCGCTTAGAAAATCCTGCTGGGCGGCTGTCCACCTTCGGATAAATCACGTGAGCAGGCATCACAGATTGCAAGCCGACCGAGAGCCATTTGTAGGGCGCTGCATCATCTGCAAGGATGGCTTTTAAGCTGCGTTTGTCCACTGGAATCTCGGTGTGAGAATCCGCTTTCACGAAACCATGCCCCGGAAAATGCTTGCCGCAGCTGCTCATGCCAGCCAGCAGCAGGCCATGCATCAAGCTCTTGGCCAAGAGCGTGGCCACGCGCGGATCACGGGCGAAGGCGCGATCACCGATCACCGAGCTGCCACCAAAATCTAAATCGAGCACGGGTGTGAAGCTCATGTCTACACCGCAGGCTCGCAATTCAGCGGCGAGGATGTAGCCACAGGCAGTCGCAGCATGCGTGGCTTGAAGAGCGTCTTTCAGCCAAAGTTCACCCAATGCACGCATCGGCGGCAAATGCGTGAAGCCATCTGTCTTGAAGCGCTGCACGCGCCCGCCTTCATGATCTACCAAAATCAGCAAATCGCCTCGCACCGCTTTGATCTCTGCGCACAAATGCGTGAGCTGATCACGGTCTTTCCAATTGCGAGCAAACAAAATCACGCCACCTGTGAGTGGATTGGCCAAGCGCTGCTTGTCGGTCTTGGTCAGCGTCAAACCTGCAACGTCAAGGATGATGGGTGAATGTTGTGTCATAAGTGTCTTCTATTAAATTGATAGCGCCTTACGCAGATTCTACGCCGGCGAAGTGCCGATTTTTCTTAAAATTCAAGCACCAGATTGCTCTACCACGCAAAACGCCGCTGCGTAATCCGTTTCATCCGTCACAGTGATGTGAGCTACGAGTTTTCGCTCTTCAAACCATTCCTTCAATCCGCCATGCAACACAATGCGCGGCTCACCTGTGGGCAGCTTAGCGATCTCACACAAACGCCAAGTCATCGGCATGCGCATACCCAAACCAATTGCCTTAGAAAACGCTTCCTTCGCAGAAAAGCGCGTCGCCAAATAACGCACGCCACGCTCAGGCCAGCGGGCGCTCCGCTGCTTCCAAACGATCAGCTCAGCATCACTCAAAATCTTGGCTGCAAAGCGCTCACCATGCTTATCCAAGCTCGCCTTGATGCGGCGAATATCGCAAATGTCTGTGCCGATACCGTAGATCATAAGAATTCCTGAACATTCGATGGCGCTGGGTTGCGCTCAAAATCTGCGTGCCACCCCGCAAGAGCCACAGCATAGCGCGTGCCCTTGCCCTGCCCCTGCACAGCGAGCAAGCCGCTTTGATGCAGATCCGTCAAGTCGCGCGTGGCCGTGGCTTTAGATGCGCCTGTGAGCTTGGTGTATTTATCAGCGGTGAGTCCGCCCAAGAAGCCACCATCACCCGCATCGAGCAAACGAGAGAGCACCTTGCGCTGCCGCTCATTCAATGCGAATGAGGAACAGCGCTGCCAAAAAGCAGCTTTATCCGATGCAGCGTGAATCACGGAAAGAGAATGCTCACAGCCTCGCGTGAACACGCCGATAAACCACAGCACCCACGCCGTCACATCCAACCCACCTTGAGCATTGACGGCCGCATGCTGAGCCAATTCAAGCTGCTCATAGTATTGCTTGCGCTCTACCAAGATTTGCCGCGAAAGGCTAAAAATGCGATGTGGTGTATTGAGCTCTTGCGCCAGCACGTAATCAGCCAGCGCACGCCCGACGCGGCCATTGCCATCTTCGAAAGGATGAATCGTCTCAAACCACAAATGCGCCAAAGCCGCTCGCACCAGCCATGGAGGACGTGGAATGTTCGCAACCGCCACAGATGCTGGCTGCGTGGCAGCCAGCCAATGCAACAACAGCGCCATCTCATGCTTGACATTCTTTGAAGGCGGCGCGGTGTAATGCACGCGCTCTTTGCCCAATACGCCACTGATGATTTGCATCGGCTCGGCATGGCTGCGATACGCACCCACCAGCACTTGAAGCTTCAACGGTTTAACCGCATTGTCAGGAAACAGCATCGCTTGCCAAGCACACAAGCGCTGCGCATTCAGCGGCTTGGCATGCTGCGCGGTAGCTTCTTGCATCACCTGCACCAAGCCCTCAACATCTCGATCCTTGCTTTGCGGCATCGCCAAGCCCAGCCGATGCCCCACCGATGAACGCACCGCTTGCACATCTAAATTTTGCCCTTCGATGGCAGCGGTGGCCATGGCATCTTGCGACCACAGATCACGATTGATCGCTGAATGCCCCTCAAATCCAATCGATTGCAGCGCACGCGATGCTTGGCTCTGCGCAAGTTGCGCCGCCTGCAGTGCCACCTGCACTTCGCTCTCATTCCAAGTCAACGCAGGCCATGCAGCGAGCTGCCAGATCGCAGTCTTGGCAGGCGCAGAAAAACGAGAAAGTCGTGAGATTCGAGATGCCATGAGCCGTATTTTAGCAAAATACGGCTCACTAAATGAGCCGTATTTTTCTGAAATACGGCTCACATAGCCCAAAATCTCAACTTAAACGCCAGTTCGCAAAGCCGCCAAATACGCTTTCACAGCCTCTGAATAGCCAACTTCCAATGCGTCAGCCACGAAGGCGTGTCCGATGGAGACTTCAGCAATGAAAGGCATGGCGGTGATGAAGGATTTGAGATTGGCTTGCGTTAAATCATGCCCAGCATTGACGCCCAGCCCCGCGTCACGCGCCGCCTCGGCTGTCGCTTTGAATTGCGCGAGCACGCTATCCTGCGAAGGTTTGCCAAACGCACTCGCCCATGTCTCGGTATAGAGCTCTACGCGATCTGCCCCGATGGCTTTGCACGCTGCCATCTGCGAGGGCACAGGATCCATAAACAAACTGACGCGGACACCCAAAGAATGGCATTCATCAATCAAAGGCTTGAGCCGCTGCGCATCCTGCGGGAAACTCCAGCCATGATCCGATGTGCTCTGCCCTTCGCTATCGGGCACGAAGGTGGCTTGATGAGGTTTCACAGCACGAATGAAATCCATCAAATTATGAAATGGATTACCTTCAACGTTGAATTCTCGATTCGGCCACAAGCGCATGAGCTCGGCGATTTCAAACACATCACCTTTGCGAATATGCCGCTCATCTGGGCGCGGATGCACCGTGATGCCCGATGCGCCAGCTTTTAAGCAAATCTCAGCTGCGCGCGTCACGCTCGGGTAGCCCACATGCCGCGTGTTGCGCACGAGGGCTATTTTGTTGACGTTCACAGAAAGCGAGGTGGTAACCGCTGTATTCATAAATTTAAGCCTTTTGAGCCATTTTCTCACGTAGATACTGCGTGAGGCGCTATTAAATCGATAGCATCAAAGATTCAAGCCAACGCCTGCGCATCCATCATCAGCTGCCGCGTGCGAAAGCCCCGGCTGCCTGCGTGATAGTTTAGCAAGCTGCGTAGAATTTGCTTGAGGGCAGATCTGTTCACCGAGCTCATGGCCAAGACTGCTTCTCGCGCCGGAAAGATCGCAGCGCGTTGATCCAGCGCAGCTTGCAAGCTCTGCCAAGCTTTGGCGCTCAAAGCGGCATCTTCAGAAGAAGTGCCCGTAGCCTCCCGCAGCCCCACCTCAGGAATCAAGCTGTAAAGCACATCACTTTGCAACGCATCCGATGAAAAACTGTCCGCATCCAGAGCAGGCAGCAAGCCAATCTCGCGCATCAGCACTAACTCAAATGCTCTGAGCGACGCATCCAGCACAAGAGCATCGCGCAGCCAAACACAAGCCTGCGCATACGCATCAAACAGCAGCTCATGCGGATCGTCTCTCGCAGTGAGCTTCATCATCAGCTCGTTCAGGTAGTAGCCAGAGAGCAGCGCATCACCCGTGGGCATCGTCAGCCCGCCTTGCCACTCCGCACCCTTCAAAGTCTGCACCTCCGCATCGCCCGAATAGCTGATCGAGAGCAACTGCAGCGGCAACAAAATCGCCCGAAACTGCGAGCTCGGCCGCTTCACACCTTTGGCCACTATGGCCACCCGACCATGCTTTCGTGTCAGCACCTCCAGGATCAAACTGCTCTCGCTCCAATCGTAGCGATGCAACACAAAAGCCGGTTCGTGGAGGATTTTTTTCATCAAGGAATCATTAATCTCTCATTATCAGGCACACCGGCGCAAGCAATCAATCTCAAATTGCGACACTTCAAGCGCTCACAGCCTCCGTATGACATTGCTGTTTCTAGTGTGTAAGCCTATGATGATTTTGGGAATTGCAAATAATACGATTCCCAATTTTAATAACCACTGGAGATATGCCATGAAAAAGTTCTCACCACTGTTAGCACTTGCGCTGTCACTCACGCTGTTTGCTCCCGGCCTAGCGCTGGCGGTTGACAACATTACCTTGAAAGAAGCGCAAGCCATGATTGCTGCGGCTGAGAAAAAAGCCGCCGAGATCAAACTGCCCATGAACATTGCTGTCGTCGACTCTGGTGGCAACTTGGTCGCTTTTGGCCGTATGGACAGTTCTATCTTGGTGAGTATTGGCATCTCGATCGACAAAGCTTGGACAGCTAACGCCCTGAAGCTGCCAACCAACATACTTGCGGGAGTGAGCCAACCCGGCCAATCACTGTACGGCATCAACGGCACCAACAATGGCCGCGTCGTGGTGTTTGGTGGCGGCTTTCCTATCAAGGTGAAAGATCAAGTTGTGGGCGGCATCGGCGTCAGCGGCGGCAGTGTGGAACAAGACATGGAAGTCGCACAAGCGGGGCTAGCGGCGCTCAAGCGCTGATGTGTCGCCTGCTGCCGACTCCATAGGTAGCAGGCCATCCATCCTTAGCCACTCACGCGCATGATCCGACACTGCACAACGCAACAGCAAATATCGAAAAGCAAGTCCTGACTCTTGCCGCTCAAGCACGCGAATCAGCGCGTACGCTTCGCAGCACCGGCACGCTGATTTGCCTGGCTTGAGGCATCAGTGCCATCGCTAAAGTGCATCACACCATTCGCGTCACGATATGAAGATATCTTGGTAGGCGTCGCCTTAGGCGCAGGCAGTGGTAGTGGCGATAGCGCATCTGCCACGACAACAGAGTTATACTTAAATGCAAACTTCTGGTTGGCGCGTTCGTCGCGCGCACTTTGTACGTCAGCAGCTTTTTTTTCTCTGCGCTCACGCATTTCAGCCATTCGCTTTTGTTGCTCAAGAGACTGCCGCTGGCGCTCACGAGCGGCCTCTTGCTCGGCCGCTGCTGAAGAAGAGCTTGCTGAGTTCGAATTATTAGAATTGCTGATTATGCGAATCCGAGTACCCGGATCTGCGCTCTGTTCAGACGATGCATCGGTTTTTTGAGGCGCACTACGCGCACTTGAAGCAGAGCTCTTACGGCCACGCGCTTCACTATCAAAAGGCATGAGCAATGCAGCGAAGATAGCGGCTTGGATCAAGGCAGCTAGAATGGCGGCGAATGCGAGATGCATGATTGACTTTTTCGATGTTTTTGCTGATATTACTGTATTTCAATTTAGTTTAATCGACCAGTTGACATGCTTTAGCGAAGGCTGGCGCACGCCGCGCTAGATGCACGAAACATGCTTATTCATACCCAAAGCTCTTGACCCGCTCCGCGTTATCCGCCCAGCCGCCTTGCACTTTGACCCAGAGCTGGAGGAAGACTTTCGCATCCATCAGGCGCTCTAGTTCTTGTCGGGCTTCGGTGCCCATGCGCTTTAAGCCTTCGCCGCCTGCGCCAATCACCATGGCTTTGTGGGAGTCGCGCTCGACGATGATGGTGGCGGCGATTTTGACGAAACGCCCGACTGTTTTGCCCGGCTCTTCTTTGAATTGATCGATCACCACGGTGCTGGTGTAAGGCAACTCATCGCCAGTGAAGCGAAACAGCTTTTCGCGAACGACTTCTCCAGCCATGAAGCGCTCAGACTTATCCGTGATTTCTTCTTCTTTGTAGATCCACGGCTGCTCGGGCAGATATTTTTCGCAGATCACGAGCAGGCGCTCAATGT
This sequence comes from Variovorax sp., assembly GCA_043720775.1. Classification (GTDB taxonomy): domain Bacteria; phylum Pseudomonadota; class Gammaproteobacteria; order Burkholderiales; family Burkholderiaceae_C; genus JANMDU01. The sequence goes on from JAYSRZ010000326.1 coordinate 7,408, forward strand.
CTTTTTTCTGCTTGGCGCTCATCGGTATGATTTCAGCGAATTGGATAGTTTTGATAGCTTCAATTTCTTGCGCATCCATCTCTGTCGCATCAATTTCGTCACTTGGCTCAGCACCTTCAATCACCGCAACATCGCCCTGCTCTTTCAACTGCGTTGCGGGCTTTTCGCGCGGCTCAAGTTTGATCGCGCCCATGCCCTTGGCATGCACTTCTTGCAACCAGGGCGCGATGTCCGCGCGGCGATTCACTGTATCTAGCTTGTTGGCCACCAAGACCACCGGCACGCCCTTGGCCTGCTTGCCCAAAAGCGAGAGCACTTTGGCATCAGCGCCCGATAAACGCCCCGCTTCGACGATCAGCAAAATCAAATCCACGCCACTCACAGCACCGGTGACGGTTTTGTTCAGCGAACGATTGAGCGCTGTGCCGTGGCGCGTTTGGAAGCCAGGCGTATCCGCGAAAACGAATTGTGTTGCACCAGCAGAGCGAATGCCCAGAATACGATGGCGCGTGGTTTGCGCTTTGCGCGACGTGATGCTGACTTTTTGGCCGACGAGTGCATTGAGCAGCGTACTCTTGCCCACGTTCGGCTTGCCAACAATAGCGATCATGCCGCAGCGCTGAGCTGCGGGCGGTAAAGAAGAAACCGCCGCGCTCTCTGCTGAAGCTGGTTTGCTAAAAAAAGCATCCAACAATTGATCGGTAGGAGCATTCGCTGCGTCAGGCGCGGGTGATTTTTTCATGATTTCTGGCTTTTTAGCCTATAGATACTGCGTAAAGCGCTACCAGATTGATAGCGCCGATAAAATGACTTGGCCAATATATTAAGCAGGCAACGCGAGCACTTTGAGCATGGCCGCTGCGGCTTCTTGCTCAGCCGCACGGCGCGAGCTGCCAAAACCGCGCGCTTCTCGCTCTAGCTTTGCAAGCACGCATTGCACTTCGAAAGTCTGCCGATGCGCCGCACCCGTGATGCTCATCACGTTGTATGCTGGCACACTCATTTTGCGCGCTTGTAGCCATTCTTGCAGCTCTGTTTTCGGATCTTTGGCCGCTGCTGGCATCTCTGGATTGATCGCAACGCTGTCAAACAAACGGTGTACCAAGCTAGAGGCCTTATCGAAGCCAGCATCAAGATACACGGCGCCGATCACAGCTTCCAGCGCATCTGCAAGAATAGAAGGCCGTTTCATGCCGCCGGAGCGTAACTCGCCTTCGCCTAAACGAAGCAGGCTACCTAAATGCAGATCATGCGCAATTTTGTGCAGCGTATCTTGCTTCACAAGATTCGCTCTCACGCGAGAGAGCTCGCCTTCTTGCAGCGTGCTCAAAGCGCGATAGAGCATGCTAGAGACGGCCAAGTTCAAGACAGAATCGCCCAGAAACTCTAATCGCTCATTGTGATCAGCGCTATAGCTGCGGTGAGTGAGAGCCTGCGTGAGTAATGCAGGTTTGACGAAATCGTGTTGCAGGCGCTGCTGTAGCTGCAAAAAAGCCTCAGACATGAAAGTCATTCCTATCGGCTTGAAGCAACGCCCGTTGCCCCATCACTTGCTAGCGCCAGCGTATTTCAGCGTGAGATAGGCCAAACCGCCAAGATGAATTTCTTTGTTGTAGGCAAAGCTGGCCACAATTTTGTCGCCATTTTTCGTGATTTCCAAGTCTTTACCCGAGATGGCTTTGAAATCATCAATCGATGCAGCCTTGTCAAAATTGCCGCGAATCTCTGCAACTGAACTGCCCGAAGACACAACTTTATTGACCGCTTTGCCGATTGCTAAATACTCAATGTAAGTGGGAATCGCCTGGGCACCGATGACACCGAAGAATGCCAGTGTGCCACCAACAAACAAAAGACTAATGAGTGACAGGCCGCGTTGTTGAGATTTCATGGTTGACGTTTTTCTTGAGGTTTATGTTATTCAATGAAATCAGTGGAAACCACCAATTCGACGTAGATTACCAAAATTCATCCACACATAGAAGGCCTTGCCCACAATATTTTGCTCGGGCACGAAGCCCCAAAAGCGGGAATCTTGAGAATTATCGCGATTGTCTCCCATCATGAAATAGTGGCCGGCAGGCACTTTGCAGCTCACGCCTTCGATGCTATAGCTGCACTGATCCATGTAGGGGAAATCAACGATACGGCTGTTGCCAATCGGGCCGCCGGGATACATGAGCAATTTATGCGGCTTGGCTTGGCCGGGCAGTTGCTCTTCAAATTGCGGAATGTAGGTGGTCTGCGTTTCGTCAAAAAAGTCGGGGAGCGTGGTGCGCTTAACCAGCTCGCCATTGATGCGCAGCTCTTTGTTGGTGTAAGTGACTTGATCGCCGGGCACGCCCACGATGCGCTTGATGTAATCCACATTCGGATTCGGCGGATAGCGAAACACCATCACATCACCACGCTCAGGATTGTTGACATCGATGATCTTTTTGTTGATCACTGGCAGGCGCACGCCATATGTGAATTTATTGACCAAAATTAAATCGCCCACCCAAAGCGTAGGGATCATGGAGCCCGTAGGAATCTTAAACGGCTCAAATAAAAACGAGCGTAGCAAAAACACGATGCAGATCACGGGAAAGAGCCCGGCCGTCCAATCGAGCCACCAAGGTTGCTGCAAGACGGCATCTTTAGAAGCCACCATTTCTTGCGCATGCGTCTCGGTTTTCGCGATGCCCATTTTCTCCAACTCAGCTTGGCGGGCAGAGGCTTGGCTCTCAATCGACGCAGCAGCTTTTGCGCGCCCCGGCAAGAAGATGAAACGCTCCAGCAGCCAATAGATGCCCGTCACGCAAGTGGCGATAAAGAGCAGCAGTGAGAAGTTGCCCTCCACCACATTGAAATACCACGAAGCGGCATACGCCACAAAAGCGCCGAGCACCACCGTGGTGACGCTGGGCATGAACTTCAACAAAGCACTTGACATTAATCTTCCACCTGCAAAATAGCCAGAAACGCTTCTTGGGGCACTTCCACCGTGCCGATTTGCTTCATGCGTTTTTTACCCGCCTTCTGCTTTTCCAAGAGCTTTTTCTTACGCGTGATGTCGCCGCCGTAGCATTTCGCGAGCACGTTTTTACGCAAGGCCTTGATTGTCTCACGCGCAATGATGTTGCCGCCAATGGCCGCTTGGATGATCACGTCATACATTTGGCGGCTGATGATCTCGCGCATTTTTGCTGCCACCGCCCTTCCTCTGTAGGTGGCTTGCGTGCGGTGAACGATGATTGATAGTGCATCAACTTTCTCGTTATTCAGCAGCATATCGATCTTCACCACATCCGAGGCACGATATTCTTTGAATTCGTAATCCATCGAAGCATAGCCCCGGCTCACAGATTTGAGCTTGTCAAAAAAGTCCAATACGATCTCGCCCAGCGGCATGTCATACGTCAACACCACTTGGCGGCCTTTGTAAGCCATATTGAGCTGCACACCGCGCTTCTGGTTGGCCAGCGTCATCACCGAGCCCACATATTCTTGCGGCACATAAATATGCACCTCCACAATCGGCTCGCGGATTTCTTCGATGCGAGATACCTCGGGCATCTTCGATGGGTTCTCCACCAGCAGCGTCTCCGGATCCTTGCCGCCAGTGACCACTTCATACACCACGCTTGGCGCAGTCGTGATCAAATCTTGATCGAACTCGCGCTCCAAGCGCTCCTGCACGATCTCCATATGAAGCAGCCCGAGAAAGCCGCAGCGGAAACCAAAGCCCAAGGCTTGCGAGACTTCCGGCTCAAAGCGCAGCGCTGAATCATTGAGCTGTAATTTGGTCAAAGCATCTCGCAGCTGCTCGTATTCGCTTGATTCGCTCGGATACAGCCCGGCAAACACCTGCGGCTGAATTTCTTTGAAGCCCGGTAGCGCAACAGTTGCCGGCGCAATATTCATCAAGCCCTGCTCACCGCGCGTCACCACGCGCGTTACCGTATCGCCCACCCTCGCCGCTTTGAGCTCTTTGATACCCGCAATGATGTAGCCCACTTCGCCCGCTTCGAGCGATTTGCGCGGCTCATCCGAAGGCGTAAACA
>JAYSRZ010000327.1:0-1391 GCA_043720775.1 Variovorax sp.
GTTGTCTCACGTAGCGAGGTCAAGGAGGAGACGGCGAAGCCGGCGGGGGACACGAGCAGCGTGGGACAGCCCAACCGCCCCCAAGCATCAAAGGCCTACGAACGAAAGGAATCAAGCAGAATATTTCCCCAACTCGTTCTTAGCAATCGCATTGCGATGCACTTCATCCGGGCCATCGGCGTAGCGCAATGTGCGAGCAGCCGTGTACGAATACGCCAACGGAAAATCATCACACATGCCGCCGCCGCCATGCACTTGCATCGCCCAATCGATGATTTGGCAAGCCATCGTCGGCGCGACGACTTTGATCATCGCAATATCGTTCTTGGCCAGCTTGTTGCCACCCACATCCATGAGCCATGCAGTGCGCAGCGTGAGCAGGCGGGCTTGATCAATTTTGCAGCGCGCCTCGGCAATGCGCTCTAACGTCACGCCTTGCTGAGAGACGAGTTTGCCAAACGCCGTGCGGCTGCTGGCGCGCTTGCACATGAGCTCTAGCGAACGCTCGGCCAAGCCAATCAGGCGCATGCAATGGTGAATGCGCCCAGGGCCTAAGCGGCCTTGCGCGATTTCAAAACCTCGGCCTTCGCCCAGCAGCATGTTGGCCGCAGGCACTTTCACATCGGTAAACGTCATCTCGCAATGGCCGTGCGGCGCATCGTCGTAGCCGAACACCGTGAGCGGGCGGATCACATGGATGCCGGGTGCATCAGCGGGCACGACGATCATGCTTTGCTGGCTGTGGCGCGGCGCATCGGGGTCGCTTTTGCCCATCACGATGTACACCGCGCAGCGCGGATCGCCGGCGCCAGAGATCCACCATTTGCGGCCATTGATGAGATAGGTCTCGTCAGTTTGCTTTTCTACTTTTGTGGCGATGTTGGTGGCATCGCTGGATGCGACATCGGGCTCGGTCATCGCGAATGCTGAGCGCACTTCGCCTCTGAGCAATGGTTTCAACCAACGATTGCGAATCTCTGGTGAGCCGTAGCGTGCCAGCGTTTCCATATTGCCAGTGTCGGGCGCGGAGCAGTTGAACACTTCGCTCGCCCACACCACGCGGCCCATGATCTCGGCCAATGGCGCGTATTCTTGGTTCGTTAAGCCTGCGCCGCCGAATTGTGGATCGCCGCCGAAACCTGCAATTTCTGCTGTGTCGCGCGGCAGCCAAAGGTTCCACAAACCCTGCTTTTGCGCGATAGGCTTGAGCTTTTCAATCGTTTGCAACGGCGTCCATCGTTTGCCGGCCTTCGTGTTTGCTTCAATCTCGTTGGCGAAGGCAGCTTCGTTGGGATAAATATGGTCATCAAAAAACTTAAGCAATTGAGCTTGCAATTCTTGGACGCGAGGTGAGTAAGAAAAATCCATGTTTGTCTCCGGTAGGGTTTGTG
>JAYSRZ010000328.1:0-3940 GCA_043720775.1 Variovorax sp.
GGAGCAGGAGCAGGAGCAGGAGCAGGAGCTGGAGCAGGAGCAGGAGCAGGAGCTGGAGCAGGAGCAGGAGCAGGAGCAGGAGCTGGAGCAGGAGCAGGAGCAGGAGCAGGAGCTGGTGCAGGAGCGGCGGCGAGGAGGAGGTTAGCGGGATCGCCGCTGCTATTGATATCGTCGATACGCGCTGTGATTAAGCGACGCGGCTGTGGTGCAAACCAGTAAGCGCGCTCGAAGGTACGAGTGGGGATTTGGTCCGCAGTAGTCACTAGAGCAGACTCGCCCAAGTTCAGACCGATGCAGCCGGCTTGCGTGCAAACATCGATGGCATCTAGTTCAGTGGTCACATGGAGCGTGCCATCGCTGTTGTAGGCCATTGAAAAGCCAGAGCCGCGAATGCCGATGGTGGCTGTGCTGGTGGTAACTTTATAGTTGTTGCGATTGCGTTTGCCAATCAGCCCTGTCAGGGCACGCATGCTGCCTTTGGCAAATTCCATTAGAAAGCTGTCTTGCTGGCCATCTCCTGCATCTTTGTAGCGAGCGATTTTTAGCTCTGAATTGGGCTGCAATGAAATCATGCCGCCATCCGTGAAGAGGACTTGCGCTCTGCCAGCGACGCCAGTCGCAATCAGATCGCCCGTTTCTACTGTGGTGCCTCGCTGCAATGGCGTATTGACACTGGCACGCGTCAACATCACCTCACCAGCGGTGAACTGTGTTTTGCCAGCGTTGGCGATCGCTTTCATCGGATAAATGCAAGTCAAAGCCACCAAAAGCGCGGTTTGTTGTAAGGAGAGATAACGCATGTTGTGTTCCTTGGGGCGGAGAGATCAGAATTCGTAGCGAGACATCACCACGAAACTCGTTTTTTTGGAGTCGTTGATGACGATGTTTGATCGGTTTTGATTGAAATGAATCTGTGGTCTGAGGCTAAAGCGATCCGTCAATGCCCATGAAGCGCCCAAGCTCAAATCAAGCTGTGTATCGTTTCGTGTGATGAGGAAAAGCGGTTCGTTACCGCCATGACGACGTACCTCTAAGCTGGCTGACGTATACACGCTGAGCCGCTTACTGAACGGCATTTGCGCTCCTGTGCGAAGCCCTAGCAATTTGTGGCTCAGGTGAGGCAGCAGCGCATCGCGTGCATTCTCTGTGCCGCCATAAGCGCCGGCGTAATAAATGAAATCATTGCGAATTTGCTGAGAGTAGCTCGTACCTAACACGGCGCGATTGGCATCGCGGTTGGGCTGGTTGGGATAGTCTAGTTTTGCCAATTGCAGATAGGTCGCCCATTGCCTCCGGCCGTCAGGGCGAAAATTCCATTCGCCTGTCAGTCCATTGAGTTTGCGCAATGTGTCGCCGCCAATAGCCGTTTGTGCAAAGTTGAAAACACCTGTGAATTCATGGCGCTGATCACGATAGCCAAAGCCTGCGTTGGCATCTACTTGGGTAACATCGAAGGCGCGGGCATCACTTTCATGCCTGCGGTGACTCATCTGCGCATTTCCGATCAAAGACCAACGTGGGGCCAGCACAGCGCGCCCAGAAAAGCCAACGCTTGCATGCGCAAAAGCAGAGGGTGTTTTTATACCCGAGGGCAGCAAGGATACGACCAAGCCTCCCAAAGCTGGCACAGCAAAGCTCGATTGTGTGGGGCCGCTATTGACGTTGTCGTCAAAACCCAAGCCTGCATCCAAACGCAAGCGAAAAGTCGAGCGGCCTGTTTCTTCAATCTTGTCGATGGCGTGTAAAAACTCATCAATCATGAGACTGACGCCTTCTGGTATGCCTTCGGATTTGGTTTCTTTGAGCAGTTTGCGCGCATTGGCCGTGTCTCCAACACCAAAAAGTGCTGTGGCCAGCTCGGCGCGCGCTCGGGTTTGTTCAGGTTGTGCAGCTAATACGCGCTCGAGCGCAAAAATAGCCCGCGCAAATTGCCCAATTTGGTTGGCTGAAATACCGAGGGCCAGATCAAAATCAGGATCACCTGCGCGGCTGATCTCCAGCGCAGAGAGCAGGTCAAACGCTTTTTGCGCTTGACTTGCTTGCATGGCCTCCATGGCTTCGCGTACAGGAGCGTCCACAACGGCCCATGCAGCGGGCGTGCAAATCAATCCGATTGAAATAAGCGCTTTGCTAAGTCCAAGGCTTTGGCGAAAAGGCATCCATTGGAAGAGGCGTTGGTTCAAGTTCTTCATATTTATGGACTGCTTTATTTAAATTAATTTGTATGCCATTTTGCGTGAAAATGTTTGTTAAGTAAATATTAACGACAAGTATCTTTATGTTTATAGTGAAAACCCTAGGGTAGAGTTGGGTTGGCTTAAGCATAAGACACTCCCATCATGGTGAGTGCTAGCCCAGCTAAGAAGTGCTCTGAGTCGCTAAAGTTGACGCAGACGCAAACTGGAATCAAGCGCATTGAATCCACTTATCTAAGAAATGGCAAAAAATCAGGGTAAATGCTAGTCTAGGGCGGCTATAAATACAATCATATAAGAATATACTAATATATTGAGGTACCTAATTCGGCCTGCGCAAAAGCTGCGTGCTAGTTCATATTCATATCTACGAGAGACAAACAATGCAGTCAAAAACAATTTACATATTCGCTGCGCTTACGCTAGTTTTTAGCGCGCACAGTGTCCAAGCCGATCCGAAGTTGGCCGAGAAGAATGCGTGTATGGTTTGCCATGCCGTGGATCAAAAGAAGATCGGCCCCTCGTACAAAGCTGTCGCAGCAAAATATGCCAATGATAAAGATGCCGTCGCCAAGCTCACCGTCAGTATCAAGGCGGGTGGCTCAGGTAAGTGGGGTGTGATTCCTATGCCACCGCAAGCTGCGTTGTCTGAGGCAGACTCCAAGGTGCTAGCCACTTGGATCATGGGCATCAATTAATTCCGTTCAATGGGCGCAAAATCTATCGCTGGCGATGGCGCGGAGCATGTGTTTCAAGCCGCAGCTGAGTTGTTCAGTGTGCTGTCCACGCCTGTGCGCCTGCGCGTGCTGAGCCTGCTATGCGAGGGCGAGCAGACGGTCAATGAGCTGGTGGAGCGCATTGGCTGCTCGCAGCCGAATTTGAGCCAGCATTTGAATGTGTTGTATCGCAGCGGGATTGTGGCGAAACGCAAAGAAGGTGCCACGGTGATTTATAGAGTGCAAAGCGAAAGAGCGATGGCGATTTGCCGCAGCGTCTGCACGCAAGTGGCCATCGAGCTAGATGATCCCGTGCAAATTCCAGCGCCTGAGCGGCTGGTTGTCCATGCGTCGCCAAGCTAATGCATTGCGATGAATTAAAAGATCTGAAATGATGATGTCCCAACGTTCATTAAAAAAAGCGCCTGAGAATTTTGTGTCGAGGCAAGATGTGCCGCACGTGCGCTCTGAGCTGAAAGCTGGCCGCAGAGGTTTTATTTCGTCGGCGTTTGCTACTGCTTTTGTAGCGGCTGGCGCAGCATCTACGCCGGCTAAAGCGCAATCCAATCCAATTTCTGGCCAGGGCGATCCAAACATTTTGGAGCTGCCGGCGCACAGCAAAGCCCTTGGCCAAGCTGTGGCAGCGCGAGGTTATGGCATCCCCAGTGCATATGAGAAAAATCTCCAGCGCCGCGAAAGCCCAGGGCTCACGCGCGTGAGCCAAGCGAGCGTGAGCTTCACGCCGCTGCAAGGGCTGTTTGGCATCATCACGCCCAGTGGCTTGCATTTTGAGCGGCATCACCAAGGCTGGTGGGATATTGAACCGGATAAGCATCGTTTCATGGTCAACGGCTCGGATGAGAAGATGCTGAAGTCGCCGATGGTCTTTACGATGGACGATCTAATGCGCTTACCCAGCGTGAGCAAAATTTATTTCATCGAATGCGGTGCAAACACAGGCATGGAATGGGGCAATGTGGCTGTGCCCACGGTGCAATACACGCACGGCATGATCTCGTGCAGCGAGTT
>JAYSRZ010000329.1:0-3938 GCA_043720775.1 Variovorax sp.
ATCAAGGCACATTAAAAGGCAGGCGAGCAGCGCAAGTAGATTGCTCTTATTTCGATAGCACTTAGCGCAGGCGATATGCCGGCTAACGGGCTAAATGCCTTGTAAAAAGCGCATCTAAAGCCGCATCATCCAAGCAGCTCATTTCCAGCCCCATGGCCTTGAAAGCCGGCTCGATCTGCTTGTCTTTGCGCATTGCTTGCAAATCCAAATCTTCAGGATCGAGCAGCCACGCATAGCGCACGCGGGCATCGTGTGCGCGCGCAAGCATATCGGCCAGCGCCCAAGAGGGGCGCAGGCGATCCAGCCCAAGCTGCACGCGCTCGATGCCGGGCGCGATGCGCTGACACCACTTCGCAGTGCGCGTGGTCAATGCATAGCCTTCCAGCGAATACATCGCGCTGCCAGCGGGCACGGCCAGCTCGATGATGGATGGGATTTGCGTCGTCCACCCAGCTTCGCGCAGCACATCCACACCCAGCTTGATCGCCTGCGGATACGCGCGGCGCAAGGCCAGCTCTGAGTTGGCTTCTCGGTTGCGCACCAGATTCATATGCACATCTGAGCGCCCGCCCAACGATTGAATCAAGCCCGCTTTGCGCCATTGCGCCAAGTAGCTGGAGCAAATGCCTGATTTCCAGCCGAAGAGCACGGTTAAATCCCCGCCCGTAAACACCTCGGGCAAGCCTGCCAGCCTCTGAAAAGCGGAGGTGTATGTGCGCTGTGTCATGCTGTGCCTTGCGCGTCACGAGTGCGCTTTTCCCAAGCTTGCAGCAAGCTCATGCCCCATTCAAGCTGCGCTACAGCGGGCTTGAGCATATCTGCCGCCGCCTCATCATTCATCATCCAAGAGCTCGGAAGCCAGCGCTTCAAATCTGCCGCCACGCGCTGCGCAGCATCGCTCGCGCGCAGCTCAGCCAAGCGCAGCGCTGCATTGGCCAGCCAGACGCGCGCAGTGTCTAAAGCCAGGCCGCTGGGCGCAGGATAAATCTCTAGTCGCGTAAGCAAGGCTTGCAGCTCAAGCGCAGGCAAGCTCTGCTCGCCCAGCCACCACAGATCAAACACATCGCGCGGCTTGATGCGAGCCCGCGCCCCCAACGCATACACCTTGTCTGCAAAAATCTCGGGCAAGGTGAGCGTGGGCACAAAGGCTTGGCCAGCGCTGGAGACCACGGTGGAAATTTTCAGCTGCAAAGATTTGAGCGCCGCCGCCTGCGCCTGCCAAAGCACTACCTTCACCCGCACGCTGCCCAAGACCCGCTCGCCACTCAAAGTCACGTCAAACGAATGCGGATTGCGCGCATCTTTGCCGGCAGAGACGCTTAGCTGCAAATCAGGGGGCACATCCGGCGGCAGCCGAAGCTTTTGCTGCACTTGCTTGGCCAGCCCCGCCAAAGAGAGCCCCCCGCGCACCAAAAAATCCAAATTCTCGCTAAATCGCGCTGAGCCATGTGCCAAATGCAGCGAAGTGCCCCCCTGAAACGCCAAATCTCCCGGCTCCCAGCGCCGCGAATCCATCAGCGCTGCGAGCGTGGCCGTTTGCAGCAAAGCGCGTAAAAGCTGGGCTTGCTGCGGGGGAAGAGCGTGTTTTTTAGATGGCATAAATAGTATTGATTGATGTATAAAATCATACATCAATCAATACTATATAAAACCGTGCGTTGATTTTGCAAACCTTCCACGAGCTCAGCGGTTGCATGCTGCGCAAAGCAAAGCTTAAGAGCTAGGGCAGGAAGCAGTGGGCGATGAAAAATGCATTGCTTGAATGGCTCAGGGTCGCTCTGCGAATACAGCATTCAATCTTGTTGCTCTGAAAAATATAGCACTCTGCGCAATCAACACGCCGGCTAACTGCTCAAAACGCATCAATATCTGAACACCAATGCATCAAAGCCTGATGCATCACGCCCATCTGCTTAGCAAGGCCAGCGAGCTTTTGATCCAGCGTCCAAAGCGTGGCATCGGGTGTGATGCAGGCGCTGGCGAGGAGGGCTAAATCCACCATGCCGCAGCCTAGGCCATAGAGCTTTTCAGCTTCGATGAAATCCATCAGTTCTTGCATGCTGGCCTGATGCGCTGGGCGCAGCAAAGCCAGATCGCCCAAGGTTTGCTGGCGCGGCGCGGGAGGCGTGCCGCAGGCAATCTCGGCCAGCACCATTGGATGCATTAACACTCGATCTTGCGCGATCAGGTGAGTCAATGCCGCTGTCGTGGCAGTCGAGTTGCGAAAATGATCTACCCAAACCGACGTGTCCACCAACACATTCACAGCTTGGCCGCCCGCTGGCGAGCCCCAGGGGTTGACGACTGCCGACGAGGCACATCCGCTATTCTTGGCGCTCGCCCGGCAAGCGCCATCAGCCGCTTGCCCGCTTGCACGCGAACAAAGGTGCTCACCGCTTCGCGAAACAGATCTGCCTTATCTGTTTCAGGGCTCATCAACGCAAGCGCTTTTTCGTAAAGCCTATCGTCAATCGTGATCGTCGTGCGCATAGGTGAATCCTTTGAGATGCAATATTTGATACGATATTACATCAAAATGGATGATAATAGCAGCATATCTTAACCAAGTACAACTATCTTTTTGGTAGCACTCCGCGCAGTAAATAAGCCGGCTAACTGCCTAAAATGCTTCAAACTTGCCGCTGAAATGACGTTTATGGCTTCGCGCGCGAGACGAGCAGCGAGATCATTGCGCCTTCTTGCTTGGGCGTGATCGAGACTTGGGTGGATGGCTTGCCGCTGGGGTCTGCGGCGCTGAGCGTGATGGCTTGCGCTAAGGCGATGCTGTCTTTTTTCTCTTGGATCGCTGCGCCGGGGTAGAGCGCTTGGAGCTGGCTGCGATAAAACGCGATTACTTTTTCTGGTTTGTCTTGCGCCATGTAAACGGCTACTAAGTTAAGAGCTCCGTTGAGCTCAAACATCCTTTCTGAGCCCTCGATCAGCGTGGCGCTGGGGTAGATGGCGATGCCTAGATGGGCGTCGGTTGCAGCAAAGGTGGCTAAATAGGCGGTAGGCTTGCCGCTGCTTGAATCAGCCGCAGCGGGTTTCTCGCCGCTCCTCAGTGCAGTCTTTTCCACGCTCTTTTGCGATGCTTGCGCATTCATCCGCTGGCCGCCGCTTTGATCGCAAGCGCTGAGCAAAAACAGCGGCGTGACAAAGATCGCTGGCCACAAGAAAGCTCTAGGTTGGATCATTCCTTGCTCGTGATGCATTGAGTTGAAAAACAGGCTGCCCGCTAGGATGAACCAATCGAAAAGCACGCGAGTTATGCTTAATTGCTTCATCAACACAGTTACTATGAATTAGATAGCACTCTGCGCAATAAATACGCCGGCTAAGTGCCTAAAAGGCTTCAAAAGTGTCATGAAAGCATGTATGCTTTTGTCACGAGGCAATCGCAAGCCGCTGACAAATAAAAACAGCCTGTGAGAGACTCGCATCGGGCTCTCACAGGCTGCTATCCCTTGCCATGTACATCAGGGATATTGGCTAAACACGATGTCGCTACCAGTTAACCCAGTTTTGTTATCCCACAACACAATCGCTTTGCCAAAAGCATCAACTGCAATTCTGGCTGAGAATCTTGTGGACACGCTCTCCGCAAGTAGGAGGGGTTGTTCCCAGCCTCCGCCTGCAGTAAATCGATTGCTCCACAGGCTCTCTCCAGCTGCTGAATATTGACTAAACACCACAATAGCGTTGCCGTTAGCATCCATTCCAATGTGAGGCGATCCTGATCCAGCATCTGCGGCGTTGTATGCAACGCCAGGTGAGATTCTCACGGGTGTCGTCCACGGCGCTGCTGGATCGCTGCTGCTGGTGCGGCTCGCAAAAATCCTAGACTGTCCGTCATCGATGTTGCCCCAAACAACGATGGCATTGCCACCGGCATCAATGGCCAGATCAGGCTGAAAAGCATCGCCAGCCAGCCTCTCGAC
>JAYSRZ010000330.1:0-1386 GCA_043720775.1 Variovorax sp.
TAATTTCAAAGATGCGAGTTTGACGACCGATTTGCTTGATGCGTTTCTGACGCTGGCGGAGGCAAATGAACGAAGATTTGATTATTCGGGCAGCATTGCGCGGTTACAAGAGGCATTGGCGCTGAATGGAGCTGATGTTGATAAACTTGCTGTTTATACGCGCCTTATTCCGATCCGAATTTTTGTTGATGCGGACGCCGCGCTTGCTGACTCCGATGCCGCGCTTGCTGTGTTGGCACGCAATCCAGAAGCGAATAAGGAGTGGCTCGGCGTCATCAGGAACTTGCGCGGAAGGACGCTCACTAATCTTGGTAGATTAAAAGAAGCACGCGCTGATTTGAAAATTGCGGTCAGCAAACTTGGCGGGCTTGGCACGTCAAAAATCAACCTGCTTGATGCAGCAGCGCGCTCAGATGCCTCAATTGCCGCAATGCGTGATAATGATGCCGAGCAGGGACGCATCTTGCTGGCCTATACGGGATCGTCGCAAGCGTCAGAGCAAGGTTTTCGTCTTGGTGTTGACATGGAACCCCCTGCATGTGGCGGCATTAATGGGCCAAAGCCTGAAGATGTTGCAGTAGTTGAATTCAACATTCGTAGCGATGGTCGTGTAGGGCAAGCACGGCCTGTTTATTATTCGGGGGAGCGTAGCGTTGCGCTGCAATTCGCCCGCGCTGTTTCGGATTGGTACTGGAGTCCAGAAACCTTAGCCAAAGTTGGCCCGTTTTTTCGCGCTTTAACCCGGCTTGAAATGCGCTGTACGACAAGTTTTCAGAAGGCTTCTGCGCCGGATTTGCTTGGGTCTGCCGTTGAAACTTGGATCAAGTCATTCGCGCCGGATAGTTTGCAATTTGCGCAACGCCAAACCGACAAGCAAAGCCTTGATGCGCTCAATGCACAAATGATTAAACTGACTCAAAAAGATGGAGCAGATGCGCCATCGATGATAGTCTCGCTAGACCGTTTTGCTCGACATCCGTTGATTCCGTTCGCTTTGTCAAAAAACTATGCTGAACGTGCTTATGCTATTGCTAAAAAGGCAAGCGCACCTCCTGCAGCCTTGGCCTATTTTGCAAATCTTTTGGCTGCTTTCGCTAATTATGGGTCTCGCAAAGCAGGCAATGGAGCTTATCGAGAGGCGCTTGATATTGCGCTGGCTGATCCGCTGATTGGGAAGGATGCCGCCGCATCTGCAGCGCTTCGTTTGGCCTCTTTTGACTCATTAGAGGCGGCTGCGCGAATACAGGCCGGAACTACAATATTGCAACCAGTTGCTGATGATAAGCGGCTTGCCGATAATGACCCCTATAAAGTTGGCGCACTTACGCGCTTGGCCAGTGTGGCGGTTAACAAAGGCAATATCGATGATGCGCGTAGTTTGTTCAC
>JAYSRZ010000331.1:0-1386 GCA_043720775.1 Variovorax sp.
TAATTTCAAAGATGCGAGTTTGACGACCGATTTGCTTGATGCGTTTCTGACGCTGGCGGAGGCAAATGAACGAAGATTTGATTATTCGGGCAGCATTGCACGGTTGCAAGAGGCATTGGCGCTTAATGGAGCTGATGTTGATAAACTTGCTGTTTATACGCGCCTTATTCCGATCCGAATTTTTGTTGATGCGGACGCCGCGCTTGCTGATTCCGATGCCGCGCTCGCTGTGCTGGCACGTAATCCAGAAGCGAATAAGGAGTGGCTTGGCGTCATCAGGAACTTGCGCGGAAGGACGCTCACTAATCTTGGCAGATTAAAAGAAGCACGCGCTGATTTGAAAATTGCGGTCAGCAAACTTGGCGGGCTTGGCACATCAAAAATCAACCTGCTTGATGCGGCCGCGCGCTCAGATGCCTCAATCGCTGCAATGCGTGATAATGATGCCGAGCAGGGACGCATCTTGCTCGCCTATACTGGATCATCGCAGGCGTCAGAGCAGGGTTTTCGTCTGGGTGTTGACATGGAACCCCCTGCATGTGGCGGCATTAATGGGCCAAAGCTTGAAGATGTTGCAGTAGTTGAATTCAACATTCGTAGCGATGGTCGTGTAGGGCAAGCAAGGCCTGTTTATTATTCGGGGGAGCGTAGCGTTGCGCTTCAATTCGCTCGGGCAGTTTCGGAATGGTACTGGAATCCAGAAACCTTAGCCAAAGTTGGCCCGTTTTTTCGCGCTTTAACCCGGCTTGAAATGCGCTGTACTACCAGCTTTCAGAAGGCTTCTGCGCCGGATTTGCTTGGGTCTGCCGTTGAAACTTGGGTCAAGTCGTTCGCGCCGGATAGTTTGCAATTTGCGCAACGCCAAACCGACAAGCAAAGCCTTGATGCGCTCAATGCACAAATGATTAAACTCACCCAGAAAGATGGGGCTGATGCGCCATCGATGATAGTCTCGCTAGATCGTCTTGCTCGGCATCCCTTGATCCCGTTTGCTTTGTCAAAAAACTATGCTGAACGTGCTTATGCTATTGCTAAAAAGGCGGGCGCGCCTCCTGCAGCCTTGGCCTATTTTGCAAATCTTTTGGCTGCTTTCGCTAATTATGGGTCTCGCAAAGCAGGCAATGGAGCCTATCGAGATGCGCTCGATATTGCGCTGGCTGATCCGCTGATTGGGAAGGATGCCGCCGCATCTGCAGCGCTTCGTTTGGCCTCTTTTGACTCATTAGAGGCGGCGGCGCGAACGCAGGCCGGAACTACAATATTGCAACCAGTTGCTGATGATAAGCGCCTTGCCGATAATGACCCCTATAAAGTTGGCGCACTTACGCGCTTGGCCAGTGTGGCGGTTAACAAAGGCAATATCGATGATGCGCGTAGTTTGTTCAC
>JAYSRZ010000332.1:0-11396 GCA_043720775.1 Variovorax sp.
GCAAACGGGCTCTTCTTTGGCGGCAATGCGCCTACTTGGAGCAACCTCACGCTGCGCAAAGTGTTGCGCCAATATGCGCAGAAATGCTCTTCGCTCGTATGGATTGATCTGCATACAGGCCTAGGCCCCAATGGCCACGGCGAACGCATCTTCGCTTGTAAAGACGACGCGGCGGCTTATGCACGCGCTCAAAAATGGTGGGGCAATGCGGGGAATCCAAGCGGCGAGACGCCTGTGACCAGCATCTACAACGGCACATCGGCTTCTGCATTTCTCACCGGTCTGATGTGGATGGCTGCTTATGAAGAAGCTCCACAAGCTGAATACACCGCGATTGCGATGGAATACGGCACGCAGCCTGTGAACGAGGTGTTGAATGCACTCAGAGCCGATCATTGGCTGGCGAATCACCCTGAGGCCAGTGCAGCACAGGCAAGTCAGATCAAGCAGCAATTGATGGAAGCGTTTTATACCGATACCGAGGTGTGGAAAGGGCAGATCGTCAGCCAAGCGCGGCAGTCAATGTTCCAGGCTGTGGACGGGTTGAAGGCTTGAGTTTGCTCGCACTTTCAGCGAAGCGCTTCGCCTCGCAATGGGTTGACTAAGCCGTCCCCAGCTCTAACTCACTGAGTTGTTCTTCTTCCCTCGCATGCAATAGCGCCTGCACCGTTTCAGCCAAATCGCCCTCCATTACGAAAAGCAACTTGTACAAAGTCAAATTGATGCGGTGATCCGTCATGCGGCCTTGGGGGAAGTTATACGTGCGGATGCGATCACTTCTGTCGCCACTGCCGATCAATCCTTTGCGCGTGGCTGCTTCTTTGGCTGCGCGTTCGCTTCGCTCTTTCTCCTGCAGGCGCGCTTGCAAGACTTGCAACGCCTTGGCTTTGTTGGCATGTTGGCTGCGGCCATCCTGGCATTCGGCCACCAGCCCTGTGGGTAAGTGAACGACGCGAACAGCCGAGTCGGTCTTGTTGATGTGTTGGCCGCCTGCGCCGGATGCGCGAAACGTATCAATGCGCAGATCAGCAGGATTCAAAGTAATGGCTTGATGCTCATCAGGCTCAGGCATCACAGCCACAGTGCAGGCGCTGGTGTGGATGCGGCCTTGCGTCTCGGTGGTGGGCACGCGCTGTACGCGGTGGCCACCTGATTCGTAGCGCAGCTTGCCATACACGCCGATGCCCCATTCGTCCACAGCGCCATCGATCCGCAGCACCATCTCTTTGTAGCCGCCTACCTCGGAGGGCGATTCGCTCATGATCTCCACGCGCCAGCCCTGCGCCGTGGCGTATCGGGTGTACATGCGGGAAAGATCGCCAGCAAATAATGCTGATTCATCGCCGCCTGTGCCCGCGCGAATTTCGATGAATGCTGCTCTCGCATCATCAGGATCGCGGGGGATCAAAAGTCTTTGCAACTCGTCTTCTAATTTTGTGAGTTCAGCCTCGCCGGATGCAATTTCTTCGCGCGCCATCTCTGCCATATCTGCATCCGCGAGCATTTCTTTTGCGGAGGCGATATCGCGCTCTGTTTGCTGATAGCGCGAGTACCGGCCAGCAGTCGGTGTGACTTGCCGGTACTCTTGCGAGAGCGCTTGATATGCTTTCATGTCGGCCATGATGTCGGGCTTGGCGAGCAAGCTCTCCAAATCCAGCAATCGCTCGGAAATGGTTTCTAGCTTTGTGCGGAGAAAAGGTTTCATGCGAGGGATGCCTCGCCAAGCTCATGCTCAGCGCAATGACAAATTGGCAATCTATGCTTAGTGAACGGCCAGCAACTCAACATCAAATTTCAAAGTTGCATTCGGCGGAATCACTCCGCCTGCGCCGCGTGCGCCATAGCCCAACTCTGGTGGAATGATGAGTGTGCGCTTGCCGCCCACTTGCATGCCGGCCACGCCTTCGTCCCAGCCCTTAATCACCATGCCTGCGCCGAGGCTGAATTCAAAAGGCTGCATGCGGTCTTTGCTGGAATCAAATTTTGCGCCTTGTACGCTGTCGTTAAAGAGCCAGCCCGTGTAATGCACGCTGACTTCTTGGCCAGCTGCTGCGGTAGCGCCTGTGCCCATTTCGGTCTCGGTATATTGCAGGCCAGAGGCAGTGGTGTGTGCGGTCATGTGTTGTGTCTTTCACTATAAATTTAGTAGCGCTTCACGCAGGTTTTGTGCTGGCGCGAGGCTGAAAAGGCTTCAAATGTAGCCAAGAAAACAGTATTTTATCGCTCGCGGGCTAAGCTGGCGTCAGTGCATGCTCGATGGCTAGGTGTTACCATCGTAGTACCTAAGGAGAACTATCCATGACTAGCACCACCTCTCTCAAACTTCCCGATGAACTGAAAGCGCAGATTGCAATCGTTGCTAAGCAGGAAGGTAAATCTGCGCATGCGTTGATGGTTGAGGCACTTCAAACAGCCATGAATGAAGCATCACTTTTGCAAGCATTTAGGCAAAGTGCGCTAGCCGCCTACGAAGAAACCGTCAGACTCAACAAAGTTTATCGCGGCGAAGATATCAAAGCATATTACTTGGCTAAGATCAAAGGTGAAAAAGTCAAAAAGCCCGCCATGGTGACTTGGCAGCCCGATAGCACGGGTTTGCCGGCTCACACTTCGCGCGCCAGAAAGCATGCATGACATCGCTTTCCATCAGCAAAGAAGCTGATCAAGATTTGGATCGTTTGACACAGTTTCTCCAACAGAGCATGCCTGAATATGCCTACAAAGCTGCACAAAGCGCCTTTGAAGCGCTTGACTATCTCACCATCAGCCCGGAAATCGGGAGGCCTTATATGCTGCCTTTGCGTGAATTGGTTATTTCCCAAGGTAAATCTGGTTATCTAGCTCTGTATCTGTACGACCCAATTGCTGATGATGTGCTCGTTCTGCGCATTCGCCATCAGCGCGAAATCGGTTACAAAAGTCCATCATGAAAAATCTCTCTCAAAAACCACTACCCGAAGGCCTGCATCCCGACACGCTCGCCGTGCGCACGGCCGTGCCGCGCAGCCAATATGGCGAAAATTCCGAGGCGTTGTATCTCACCAGCGGTTATGTGCAGCCCGATGCGCACACGTCTGCGCAGCGCTTCTTAGGCGAGGAAGAGGGCTACACCTATGGCCGCACGGGCAATCCAACTGTGACGAGCTTCGAGATGCGCTTGGCGGCAATGGAAGGCACGCAAGCTGCGATGGCGACTTCTTCGGGCATGTCGTCCGTGATGCTGATGCTCTTCTCGCTGCTCAAGAGCGGCGATCATGTCGTGTTTTCTCAATCCATGTTTGGTTCCACGATAAAACTCATCGGCACTGAGTTTGCTCGATTTGGCGTGGAATCCACCATCGTGCCGCAAACAGACGTGGCTGCATGGAAAGCGGCTGTGCGCCCGAGCACAAAGATTCTGTTTGCTGAGACGCCGACCAATCCTTTGACGGACGTTTGCGACATTCAAGCGTTGGCAGATATTGCCCACAACGCAGGCGCACTGCTCGCTGTAGACAATTGCTTCGCCACACCCGTGTTGCAAAAGCCTGTACTCATGGGCGCAGACATCATCATGCATTCGGGCACGAAATACCTTGATGGCCAAGGCCGCGTGATGGCGGGGGCACTTTGCGCGAGCGAAAAATTAGTCACCGAGAAATTCCTGCCCGTGATGAAAAACAGCGGTTTGATCCTCGCGCCTTTTAATGCTTGGGTGCTGATCAAAGGCTTAGAAACATTAGACATTCGCATTCGCGCGCAAAGCGCAAAAGCGCTAGAAATGGCGCATTGGCTGGAAGCGCATCCCGCAGTAGCGCGCGTCTATTACCCCGGCCTCAAGAGCCATGAGCAACACGCATTGGCGATGAAGCAAATGTCAAACAACGGTGGCGCAGTGCTTTCTTTCGATGTGAAAGCCAAAGACGCAGCGCAGGCTCGGCAAAGAGCCTTCCACGTGCTCGACAGCATGCAAGTTCTCTCGCTGTGTACCAATCTTGGTGACACGAAAACATTACTCACCCATCCTGCAAGCACATCGCATGGCAAGCTTTCTGATGCCCAGCGCAGGGCCGCAGGTATCGGCCAAGGCATGATCCGCATGGCTGTGGGTTTGGAGCATGTGGGCGATATGCAAACTGATTTGCAGCGCGGCCTTGGGACAGTTTGAAGAAAAATATGACTACGATTCGCACGCGCATAGCGCCATCGCCCACCGGCTTCCTGCATCTGGGCACTGCCCGCACTGCGCTTTACTGCTGGGCATTCGCGCAGCATCACAAAGCGCTTGGCGCAGACGCACAATTTATTTTGCGCATTGAAGATACCGATGAAGCCCGCTCGACGCAAGAGGCTGTTGACCAGATCATCGAGGCCATGCAGTGGCTGGAGATGACATACGACGAAGGTCCGTTTTATCAAATGAAGCGGATGGCGCGTTACCGAGAAGTGATTGCGCAAATGATTGCCACTGGCACGGCCTATCACTGCTACACGCAGCCTGCTGAGCTCGATGCCATGCGAGAAACACAGAAAGCGCGAGGCGATAAGCCGCGCTACGACGGCACTTGGCGACCTGAGCCGGGCAAGACTCTGCCGCAGATCCCGGCTGGATTAAAACCTGTCGTGCGCTTTAAAAATCCACAAGGCGGCGATGTCGTGTGGGATGACATGGTGAAAGGCACGATCTGTATCAGCAATGACGAGCTCGATGATTTGATCATTGCTCGCCCAGTTAGTGATGAAGGTGCGAAAACAGGTGAGACCGTCGGTACGCCCACTTATAACTTCTGCGTTGTCGTTGACGATTGGGATATGCGCATGACGCATGTGATCCGGGGCGATGACCATGTCAACAACACGCCGCGCCAGATCAACATCTTGCGAGCACTCGGCGCACCGTTGCCCATCTATGGCCATGTGCCGATGATCTTGGGGCCGGATGGCGAGAAGCTCTCTAAGCGCCATGGCGCAGTCAGCGTAACGCAGTATCGAGATGATGGTTACTTGGTTGAAGCCATGATCAATTATCTAGCTCGCCTAGGCTGGAGCCACGGCGATGATGAGCTTTTCTCGCGCGAACAACTCACAAGCTGGTTTGACGGCAAGCACTTATCCAAGAGCCCTGCGCAGTGGGATGGTGCGAAGCTTAAATGGGTCAATCAGCATTACATGAAGACTGCGGATGATCAGCGCCTGAGCAGCTTGGTAACCCAGCAATTGGCCAAGCGCAGCATCACGCCCGATGAGCGCTTGCCAGCTATTTGCGCATTGTTCAAAGACCGCTGCGAGACGACGCAAGTGCTCGCTGATTGGGCATCGGCGTTTTATTCAACGCCGATTCGCAACGAAGCAGATTTCGCGCAGCATGTGACCGATGCCGTCAAGCCTGCGATTGCCACGCTTGCTGCAAAACTGCAAAGCTGTGAGTGGAGTAGAGCCGCTCTCGCTAATGTCGTGAAAGAAACGCTGGCTGAGACTGGCCTCAAAATGCCACAGCTGGCCATGCCCGTGCGAGTGCTCCTCATGGGCAAAGCGCAGACTCCTTCACTGGATGCCGTGTTGGAGCTATGCGTACAAAAATTGTCACTAGAGCGGCTGGCCTACTGAGACTGACGCGCTCGGCGGGGGGACAGGCGGAGCAGTTTTGACATTTTCGTCATGCACCAAAAGGTAAAATTCTGTGCAATATGCGTGCAGATTCGCCCTATCGCTACCACCTCTTGATTGGTGATCGTCCTCTTGGCCCTTACGACCGACGGACGATCGTGGGCATGCGCATTAAAAATTTGATAGACAACAATCTACAGGTCAAACGTAGCGATGGGCACGAGATGACGGTGGCTCAACTGCTCGCCGACCGCTTTGAAATGGCCGACGCAGAAAGCCTGCACAAGCAAGCCGTCTCGCCGCCCGCGTCGGGCATTTGGCCCAGCTTTTTGATGAATTGCGGCGGAAGCTTAATGCGCCCCGGCGCATTGGGGTTCATTGGCAAAGGCGAGCTGCGCTTCCAAGGCGATCATTTGCGGCTTTCGGCCAATCGCAAAAGCGGCTTGATATCGACGCGTCAAGAGCGCACGCGCATGCCTTTCTCAGCCTTGGTGTCAGCCACGGCGCATCCTAAGCATGCGAATGTCTTGGTCTTGCAGCTCAAAGCCGCGCATCGGGTAGAAGGCGTGGTGGGTCATGCGCCTGCATTGATCAAGCTCGATGATGCAGAAGCTGTTAAAGAGCTGCTAGAGCTGATGAATTTACATTGATTGAGACACTATCAATTCAGTAGCGCTTCACGCAGTAAGCACGCCGGCTAGGTGCCGATTTCACTTAGATTTCTTCACGACGGCATAACGGAGTAGCGTCTTCGCGCGTGCTTCATCATGAATGACGCAGCGCAGCGGATAATCCACACCCAGCTTCACGCCGCTGGCCGCAATATCCACCGGCTTGGCATCCCAAGGCGCATGCAAAGCACCATCGGGCAGCTTGGCCAATTCAGGCACATAGCGGCGAATGAATTTGCCTTGTGCATCAAATTTTTCGCTTTGGCTCGTCGGGTTAAAGATCCGAAAGTAAGGCTGTGCATCGCATCCGCTCGATGAGGCCCATTGCCAGCCGCCATTGTTCGCACTCAAATCAAAATCATTCAGTTGCTCAGCGAAATATTTCTCGCCCCAACGCCAATCGAGCCCCAAATCTTTGGTCAAGAAGCTCGCCACCACCATGCGCAGCCGGTTGTGCATATAGCCCGTCTCGTTCAATTGACGCATTGCTGCATCAACGATGGGATAGCCCGTCAGCCCCGCGCACCAAGCCTTGAAAAGTGCATTCGCTGGTTTGCCCTTTTCCCATTCAATCGCGTCATATTCCTTCTTAAAAGCCCGGGTGGCTACATGGGGGTGGTGATGCAAGACTTGCACATAAAAATCGCGCCAAATTAGCTCTGAGAGCCACACACGAGCGCCTTCAGTGCCTGCCGTGCCTTCGCCGTGGCTCGCTCTCGGAAATGCGCGTTTATGCGCCTCGCGCGCCAGCTGCCGAATGCTCACCGTGCCAAAGCGCAGATGCACGCTCAAATAGCTCGGGCCTTTGACGGCAGGGAAATTGCGCGTTTCGTCGTAGCGATCCATGCGCGATAAAAAATCTTTGAAGAGCACCTGCCCGCCCGAGCTGCCCGTGGGGATGCTGAGCGTTTTGAGATTCGTCTCTTCAAAGCCCATGCTCTCAATGGTGGGCACGCCTTCCGCAAATTCTTTCGGCGCAGCAGCCAAATGCGCAGCGTATTCTTCTGTCGCGTAAGCTTTCAGGCAATCGTCATCCACCTTTTTAAGCCAAGAATTTTTATAAGGCGTGAACACACCGTACGAGCCACCGCCCAATGTCATCACCTCGTTGCGCTCAAAAATCACATGGTCTTTAAACGTGTTGAAGCTCACACCCAGATCAGCCAATGCGCCGCGCACTTTCGTATCTCGCGCAATGGCTTGTGGTTCATCATCATGATTCGTAAACACCGCCTGCACACCCAGCTGCTTAGCAAGCCGAGGGATCTCATCATTGGCCCAAGCATGGCGCACGATGAGCTGCGGCGCATCTTTGCCGGCCATCTTTGCAAGCTGCGCCGCCAAATCCACCAAGGATTCGCGGATGAATTCCACGCGGCGGTCTTTGCGCGGCAAGCTATCTAAGATTTCTTTGTCAAAGACGAAAACGCAATGCACTTGCTTGCTGCGCTTGAGTGCGTGATACAGCGCGGCGTTGTCATTCCCCCGCAGATCGCGACGAAACCACATGAGAGATTTGGCGTAGTGTTCTTGCATGCTTGTATTGTGCCTTTGTTGGATTTCTTGTTGCTTTAAAAGGGTTCGGGGATTGCTTCGCGCGTAGATCGTTGCTGAGCCAGCCATCGCCACGGCGCACCCACCTCCGTTCGTGTCCCCCGGCGGCGATGACGATTATTTTTCTCCGGCAAGTAGATTGCGCCGCCTCCTCCTTGACCTCACTGCGGTGGATACGCCGCACCGATGGCTGCGAGAACGTTTGTCACAATGAAAAAGCAGCGTGGCCAGTGAGGTTTTAGTTCTATGACTGCTACTTCGCTCGCAAGATCGCGCGACCTGTGTGCTTTGCGTAGGTCAAGGTGGAGGCGGCGAAATACACTCACCGAAGAAAAACAAAACTCAACGCCGCCGGGGGACACGGAGCAAAGTGCGCAGGTCGCTCGATCTCCCCAAAGTAGCAACCAACGCAACAGCAATACACTAAGAACAAATGCAGCACATTGATCTAGCCTACAACCTCAGCGCCACCAAAGCGCAAAAAGACACGCTTAGCAACCCCATCATCGCCACGCTGCAAGCCGTCGCAGAGCATGGCTCCATCCTCGCTGCATCAAAAGCATTGGGCTTGTCATATCGTCACGTCTGGGGCGAGCTCAAAAAATGGGAGATAGAACTCAAGCAACCCCTGCTTCACTGGGAGCGCGGCCAAGCAGCTCAGCTCACCGCCTTCGGCCAGCGCCTAATCTATGCCGATGCGCAAGCCAAAGCGCGGCTCGCCCCGCAAATCGAAGCCCTGCAAGCCGAGCTAGAGCGCGGCTTAGCGCTTGCCTTTGATCCAAATGCAAAAGTTATTCGCCTGCATGCCAGCCACGACGAAGCCCTCTCTCGCCTGCGCACGCACGCTGCCAAATCAAATCTTCATTTAGACATTAGCTTTACAGGCAGCATTGATGCGCTCCGAGCGCTCAACGATGGCCGCTGCTTAGTGGCAGGCTTTCATACGCGTCTGCCAGCAAAGCCAGTTTCCTACGCAGCGCAAACGTATCGCGATCTCCTCATCCCCGGCGTTCACAAAATCCTAGGCTTCGTCCAGCGCAGCCAAGGCCTCATGGTGGCGCGCGGCAATCCCCTCAAAATCAAAAGCCTCGCAGATATTGCTGCACGAAAGCTCCGCTATATCAACCGCCCCGCAGGCACAGGCACGCGCGTGCTGCTCGATGAATTGCTGCTTGAGGCCAAGCTCAGCAAATCTGCCATTGCAGGCTACAGAAAAACCGAGCCCTCCCACCAAGCCGCAGCGCTTGCCGTAGCGCAAGGCGCAGCCGATGCGGCGCTTGGCATCGAAGCTGCAGCAATGTCGCAGGGCTTAGGCTTCGTCCCCCTCGTCCAAGAGCGCTACGCCTTGGTCTGTCATGCTCAGGCGCTCGATGATCCAGCGGTGAAGCTACTCGCCAAGCAGCTGAGTAGTGCCGCGTGGCTGAAAGAGTTATCTTCCATCGCCGGCTACGCGCCATTGCAAAGCGGCAAAGTGCTGAAGATGACGCAAGTGCTGCCTTGGTGGGATTTTTGAAGAAAAAATGGCTGCTAGCCGTAATAAATACTGCGCAGAGTGCTATCAATTTCAGAGTTCGCCATATCCTGCGAAGAAAGTCAGTACTTAACGGCTTCGATTTCGCATAACTTGCCCGTCTGCCACGCAATTGAAGTACTCAGCAAAATTCCAAGAAAGTGGATTGTCAATTTTCTTGAAAATATTTACTAATTTAATTTTGCAAAAGCTGTGACGTTTAGAGGTTCATGATTTGCGGACGAATGACTTCTTCGTAGTGTTGAAATGGTGAGCGCTTGCCGAAGTTCATCGTTGTAGTTTTCTCAAATGAGCAGTCTGGAGCGCTACTCGCGACAGGAACGTATTTGAGTGTTGTGCCTTGGTAAAACATCTGTGAGCCAGAAAATTGGCTCATAAATTGAGCCGCTTCCGGGGCAGCAAGCGCAATTGATACGCTTCTGCCTGAACTGGCAAGCGCAATGGCTGGCCTGACTCTTGGCGCTATCACGTCTTCGATTGTTCCTTTTATTGCAAACCTACCCTCGTCACAAACCAAATCAGGGAGAAACTCGCATTCGCGTCCCTCATACGGTTGTAATGAAATGGAAACATCAATGACCCAAAATGGTGGGGCCATGATCCATGCGTGAGCGGCGGTGAAGTCGCCAGTGTCAATACTGTAGAAATAGCGTGGTTCGATGTTGGCTCGCGGAGGGAACGTAAGCGTCAGCGAGCCCTTGATAAGTGAGTTCCATATTCCTTCCCGCTCGAGTGCACGAGACATGATTGCCGACACATCAACGCACGCACCGAGACGACCCGTTTGAGCAAGCGCCGCTTGATACATAAGAGCCATCGCTGGGATAAGTCTGCGTGCACGCTCGTCGTATTCGGCTGTCCTTGTTCGTTCACTCACAAATCGGGCGTATGCGTTCAAGTATGTGGGATCTTGTTTTTCAGCACTTATAAACCGTGGGTGGTCGTAGAAACCAGGATCATTCACAGGAATTCCGCGCGACTTGAAGTCGGCCAAGATGGCGTTCAATGATTGCGTAGTAATGGACATTTTCAGCTGAGGTTTCCAAGTCAAACAACACCGCTCTTCCTCGCCCGCACCCGATCCACACGCCTTCCCTCCAGCGCCATCACTTCAAACCGCCAACCGCCCGCCTCAATCGCCTCCCCTTGCGCCGGCAGATGCCCGGCCACTGCCATCAGCAGGCCGGCGAGGGTGTTGTAGTGCCCTTCTTCTTCATCAGGCAGCTCGTCATCAATATCGAGGCGGCTTTTGAGCTCGGCAATGGGCATCAGGCCATCGAGCTGCCATGCACCGTCTGCACCCTTGGTGGCCCACGCATCGCCTGCCACTTGGGGCTTGAGCTCACCTGTGATGGCTTCTAACAAATCGCGCGGTGTGAGCAGGCCTTGGCAGACGCCGTATTCATCCACCACGAACACCACGCGCGCTGATTGCTGGCGAAATTGCTCGAGCAGCTCCATGCCGCTGAGCGTCTCAGGGATGAAGACGGCGGGCGTGGCGAGCTCGGCCACTGTTTGCCCCGTCTTGCCGGTTTGCTGGCGCAAAAGCCGCGCTACGCTCACGATGCCCACAATATTGTCGAGCCCGCCTTGGCAGACGGGATACCAGCTGTGCGAGAGCTTGGCTTCTGGGTCAATTGAGCCGCCGGCTTTGCGCAGCGCTTCTTCCACAGTTGCATCGGCTTCCAGCCACACGATATCGCCGCGCGGAATCATGATGGAAATCAGCGGGCGGTCGTCCAAATGAAACAGGTTTTGCACCATCTGCCGCTCATGCTGCTCAATCACGCCCGCATCCATGCCTTCATCCAGGCTGGCGGCAATCTCCGCTTCGGTGACGCTGCGGCTTTGATCGGTGCGAATGCGCAGCAACTTTAAAACGCCTTGCGTCGTCACAGTCAGCAATTTCACAAAAGGGCTGGCCGCTTTGGAGAGCCAAATCATCGGCTTGGCCACAACCCGAGCGACTGCCTCCGGATAAGCCCAGCCAATGCGCTTAGGCACAAGCTCGCCAAAAATCAGCGTGATAAATGTGATCACGATCACTACAAAAG
>JAYSRZ010000333.1:0-11394 GCA_043720775.1 Variovorax sp.
CCACGCAAGCCAGAGAGGTGCTGGGCATTGAAGGCAGCGATACGCTGGTGGCGCGTGCGAAAGCGAATTTCGACGATAATTTTAAGCAAAAACGGCCTATCGCCGTCATAGAGCCTGCGCAAGCCGCTACTGATTTCGTAGCACGCAACTTATTTGAAATGACAGGCCAAATGCTCGTCGATGACGGCTACGCCAACCGTTGGCTGATCGATCCACCGCGCGAAGGCGCATTCGCACTCGTTAAAGCGCTCGCGCAGATTCATCAACAGCGCTTGGGCAACTTGCCCGAAGTCGTTGAAGGTGAAGCACCTATGCAGCCGGTCAACATTGGCGATTGGCAGCCCCCGCAGCGCATCGTCTATGTCAGCTGCAATCCATCCACTCTGGCCAGAGACGCTGGCCTGCTTGTCCACCAAGCCGGTTATCGCTGCACATCTGCCGGCGTGATCAATATGTTTCCTCACACCGCGCATGTGGAGAGCATGGCGGTTTTTGAATTGACTGTGATGTAAATTGACTAGCTCGGTTTGCAACGTGCTTGCCAGCCAGATTCTCCGTGCTGCTTGACTCGGTCAGCAACTCGCTTTTGCATGCCATCAGAATCTGGCACGGAGCTCTTAAGCCACTGCTCATATCTGTACCTATCATCGAATTCTGAAGGTGCAGCGCTAGGGCCGTAGGCGAGCTCAATATTTTTCAAGACATCTAGCGCTGCTCCAAGCTTACGGTTTGGATAGCGCGATCTGCATTGCTCCCAAATTTCCCAAGAGTAGTGCATCTGCTCATTCGCGCTAACTTCGAGTTTTTTTTGATCTTTCTCGTCTGTAAAAATCGTGGCTGGGCTGTATTTTTCACATCCAACGTAAGCCGGTGGGCTGAATCCACCCGTCTTGGCTTCATTGCTTGATAATGTGAGTTTAAGCATTTCTTCAAAGTCTTGGTTCAGCACCGCATCTACAAACTCTTTGGCGGGAAGTGCTTCTATATCTTTGCGATAGCGCTTGAGTATTGCAACCCGCGTTTCAGGGTAGGCTTCCATGCATAAAAGCGCAAACTGGCTCAAAGCGTAGTGCTTACCACCCTTGTCTAAATCAAAGTCATTACCCATCAAGCGCTTGGTGCCAGCAGGTTTGGGCGGTGCTACGTAAGGCGCGATGCTCGTATATGCAATTTGCGGCCGTATCAGTTTGACGTTGCCTGGTGCGGTGGCTGCGATATCTTCTTGAGTCGCTTGAGATTTTTTATGGGCTTGTGGCTTTTCTGCGGGACCGTCTGTGTGAACAGAAAAACCACCTTCTTTCCAAAGCAATTGATGGGAAGAAGTCGTTGTTGACCGTGCTGTGGTTGCTGCTGCTGTTGGTGCAGCTGCCGATTGCGCCACGATTTGCTTTTTCCACTTCGCTGGCCGTTTTTCTAGAAAGTTCACGAGCGAATCGACGGTGACGGTTTGGATGCGGTCTGCGAAGCGCAATTCATTGGGGTGATCGTCGAAGGCGACGTTGGCTTTGAACATTCTTGCGCCTAAGCGCTTGCCGGCTGTGATGCGCATCTCAGAGGGCTCGTAGCCTGCGAGCTTGAGCCAGGCTTGGGCTTGGGTGCGGTTGGTGATTTGTGCATCTGTGGAAAGCGCGATTGCGAGTGTCTCCAGCACCCAATCATTGGAGTTTTGATACTTCAGAGAAAACGGATAGGCCACCATGCTGTAAGCGGGGTTGTGCACGGATCGCATTGCAACAGTCGATGTTAAGGCTTTGAGCAATCGCTGCTCGACATCCGCGTTGGGCGGCAGCATGAGGATGGCTTCATGCGAATGCAGATCATCCATAAAGAAATTGCCTAAGCCTTCGTGCCACAAGTCAGACACGGCTGAGCCGCAGGCATTGAGCAAATGCGCAATGCGCCAAGGCTCGCTGGGTTTGTCGCGATAGACGAGGCCAGCGTGCGTGTAGCGAATGTTGTGTTCGCTCAAATCCATGCCCACGCGAGCGACCAAGGCGACCTGCGCTTTGCTGCTGTCGAGCGCGCGTTGCACGTTAATCGCTGTATTCGTGCCTAAGCGTAGGCTTTCAATCGACAGGGGCTTGTCGGAGCAGGCTTGACCGGCTTGGGCTGTGCCTTGTATGAATAAGCTAGAAGCGCACAGGCAGATCAGCAAAAGCGCCTTTGTTTTGAAATAAATCATGAGCAGCCTTACTTCGCCGCTGGCACGCGCGCTTGATAAATCAGTGCCTTGCCCAGCTCATTCGGAATGAATGCCAGCACTTTGCCCGAGACCACGAGCGCTGTGCCTAGCGTTTCGCTCACCGCAGTCACAGTTGTGCCCACTGAAGCGCCCACTGCTTCAGATGCGGCCTTAGACATCTTCACCGAGACTTTGCTACCTGCATTGGCGGCATTAGATGCCGCATTTGACACATTCGCAGGAGTCTCCATGATGATCGTGATGAGATCGCTCGCTGCGGAGACGGCCGTAATCACAAACACGCCCGAGATCACCGCCGCAGCCCCGCTGGCCGCATTAGCGCCTTTGCCAGAAGCTGCGGCTGAGGCGGCAATCGGCGCAGCGATCACAGAAAACGTAGCCAGCGCCACAGAGCCCGGCGCGGCGTTGGAGGCATTGCCGCCTTGAGCGAAGCTGGCTTGGCTTGCGATTAAGGCGCAAGCGAGGACGAGGGTATGGGCGACTTGTTTGAGTTTCATATATGTTCTCCTAGGGTGAGTGAATTAGCAATCGTCATCGTCTTGCGCTTTGGGTTTGGGCGCAGGCTTAGGGCGGGGTTTCGGTGCTGGTTTGGGCGCAGCAGGCTTTGCATCTGCTTCAACCACGGGCTTAGGCGCGGGATTGGCTATCGCAGGTTTTGGCCTCGGCTTCGGCGGAGCAGGCTTTTTCACCTCTTCTGTTTCTTTTGGCTTACGCACGCAAGAGACTTTGGGTTCTTTGTATTCCTCCGCCACCGATTGCTTGGGTTTTTCCACCTCGCAGTTGCCTGTTAAGCACACGCCTCTGGGCGGAGGCGGGCGCCCGATTGGGCAGCCTAGTGTGCCGGGGATGCAGCCTCGGTCAATGATGATGATCGGGCAGCCCGGCGTGCCCGGGATGCAGAGTGGGCCGCCATCACAAGGCGCTTGGCCGACACCACCGCAGCTTGTGCAAGGCTGCTGGCCTGCGCCTCCGCATGTATCGCAAGGCAATTGCCCCGGTTGGCCGCAAGGTGGGCAAACCGGCTGGCCTGCTTGGCCGCATGCAGCACAAGATGGCGTGCTGGCTGTGCCGCAAGAGATGCATGGGCAATCTTGCGGCTTAGCAACTGTGGCGCTCGCGCTGATGATGGAATTCAGATTTTGCGGATCTTGCGTTTCAACCTTGTTGGTAATGTTGCCCTGCGCACATGTGTGTGTGCTGGTGAAGCAAAACTCTAAAGCAGGCGCGTCGTAACGCACTTCGATATAAGGTTTGTCATTCGTGCCCGCTTTCAGTGTGTATTCCAACTCGATTTTGAGTGGCTTACTTTCCGTTTGCGCGTTGACAGAAGTGATTGGCGTAGATAGCGCGCCGCCTGCTTTCAAGTCTTTGGTGTAGAGCACAGCGCTAGTAGTCGCATCCAATACTTTAACGATCAACTTATCCATATTTGCCAGCGTTGTGCCTTTGACTTCCACTGCCGTCCATTTGAACGGCTTGGGGCCAGAGCAGTATTGCAAGGGTTGGAAGGTGAGCTGCGCTTTGCCGGGCTCGCCGCCGCAGGGTTTGGCTAGACCAGAATTGGAATCAAGGTTTGTAGGGTTGAAGTTCCAAAGTTTGCCACCGTCTCCAAATGCCCAGATGCAGCCATTAGTATCTACGTTCAAACCATAGTCCCTCGCAGCGGTGACGGGTGATAAGGCAATTTTTCCATCTGCTGAAGAGGAGCAAACAGCCGCCGTGCTCCAGTCCCAGCAGTAAGCATCTGCGAGTCCATCTACTGTTTTGAAATTGACGAAGTAAGTTTTTCCTGAATAGAAAACTTCTAACCCACCAAGCATTTTCAGAGTTGGCAGCACAATTTTTGGAGCGGTAAATGAATTTCCGTTAGCTAAGTCGATACAAAATTGGCCTAGTGGATCTTTGCTCATCGAGCAGATAGCTTGCGCTTGGAGATTAGTACCATAGTAAAGAAAATTGGTGTAGTTTCCACTGCGATACGTGTATTTGTGAGCCGCTGTGCCTCTTGTAGGAGCTGCCGTGTTCCAGCAGGCCAACTTCGTCGTTGCATCAAAGCAATTTGCAAACTTCTCTTGATTATTCAGGCTGGTGATGAAGAGTTTGTTGCCGACAACTTTGCCTGCTAACCTACCTGTATCCCAATCGTCTGTGCCTGTCCGGGCGACATTAATTTTGATATCGGTTGTTGGAATTTTGTAGCCTGTTGACAAGCAGGGCACAAAGCCAGGCGAAAATTTCGCGCAGTACAACTGACCATCATTGCTTGCTACATAGAGCTCGCTGCCGACTAACCATGGCCCATTGATATGTACACCAGCCGAGCGATTATCAAGACGAATCAAGCCGCAAGGTGTATCCGTTTCTAAATCGTAGCATCCGATTCCCATACCGATGGCAGAGCTGCTTCCCATCGCAGCGTAATAAAGTTTGCTCCCGGAGATGATGTACTCTGGGTTGACAGCAATCGACCCTGAATAATTGAACGAATTGTCACCCATCGGCAACGCCTTGCCGCCAGCCCATCCGGCACAATCGCTGCCGATCGTTACATCAAAGCACTTGAATAACTTATCACCTGGGAACAAGTGGTGATTCATCACGTAGATGCGCTGGCCGGCGGGGGCACTGATGCGCGTGTAAGGAATGGGTTGATAGCCGTCGCCACCACTAGACGAGCTAATCACATTAGCCACTGCTGAAGGGAGTGTTTGCGTCATCACCCCATGCGGCGGTACGATGGCGCCGGTCCACTTTGCGTAGGTGTCGTTTGTGTTTGTCACGCCTGTCCATCCTGTGGGTGGTGGTTGCAAGCTGCCGGGGATGATGGTGGCTATCGGGCCGTCAACCACTAAGACGTCGGTGAGTGCTTTATTGCTCGTGTTGGCATAGCTAACGACCCAATTGATGGTGTAGTTGCCATTGACGCTGCTGCCTACCGCCACGGCTTTTTTCTCTAGCGCTGGCGGCTTGCCGGGCGCAGCACCCGCAGCATTCCTCAAGCTGCCTAGCAAATTGCCGAGCCGATTGGTCATGCCCGTGTTTGCGCGAGGCGTGTTGCCGCCTGCGCCTGTGGGGTTGGCAGGTGTGCAAATTTCTTGACACAAAGGCTGCCCGGGCTGGCCGCAAGTGGGGCATGGTGGCTGGCCTTCTTGGCCGCAAGTGGGGCAGGGCGGCTGGCCGGGTGTGCCGCATGTGCCGCCTGTGGGCGCGCAGGTGCTTTGGTAGTCGTTGTTGCGATCAGGTTTAACGCCATTGGGCCCAGCGCCTAGCAGCTTGGAGGGGAGCGAGAAGCTGCCGATTTTTAAATCTGCTTTGGCGCTGTAATCAAAGCCTTTGGTTTTGTCGAGGCCAGGGATGGCGTTGGGATCAATCGGGAAGCAGACTTTGCCATCGGCGTTGATGGCGGGCTGATTAAGCGTGGTGAGCTTGATGCCGTTTTGCCAGATGTCGAGAGACACCGTGGCTTGCCCAGTTTGCGTGCCGCTTTTGGGCACGGTGACGTCAACGCAAATTTTGCCGATACCGCAATCATCAGATGGCGCAGCTTGAATCGCGCCTTCTGGGCCGGGCGCGCAGGTGGAGCAAAAATCATCAACGTAAGCATAGGCAAAGTGACCTGAAGCATCACAATCCTGCGTGATGAACTCGACGGTGACATCCTGCCCGATCAGATCAGCCAGATTAATTTCTGCACAGCTCCAGTCTTTGTAAGCAAGCAATGGCGTGACTGTCGATTGAGTGCCAGCAGGAATGTATGCCGGCATTGTGAAAGATTTAAAAAACGGATTGTTGACGTCGGCCTCGACGATGTTAGGTGTTGCACTCGAGCTCAACCTCACTCGTCCGCCAGCAATATTGTTTGTGATTTCGTTGCCGCTGCTGTCCAGAACTCTGACCATAAAACGCGGATTAATTGCCATGCCACCCGGCTTGTGTGATGGGCCGCCGTCGGCCAGAACCAATGCATAGGAAAAGCCCACGATGGCATTCGCTGCGCTGACTTTGAACGATTTCGCAAGTAACTCTGCGCCGTAGCCTGCGTAATAGCTTGGATCTCTAAATGCGTTACCCAGCCTTGCCGCACTATTGCCGCTGCCCGGCCGAACTTGTTGGAGAAGTGCGCCAAGGATAGGGTCGTTACCACTGCTCGCGATGGTTTGATGTGAAGTGTCTAAATTGAGCGCACCTGAGCTAATTCCAATTGTCGTGATGTTTGTCAGACTTGCTTTGCTGCGTGGCATTGGGCCATTGTTTGCACCAGCCCATGACGAAAAATCTGAGTTTTCAAATCCGCCGTTAACAGCACACGTCTCGCTTTGCGGCGTGCCTCGCGCTGCTGAGCGTTGGTTAGACAGCGTTGTGATCACAGCACTGCGCTGCACATTTGCAGCAGAGCGTTCGTTGCAAGCCTTTGCAATGTATTGCTCAAGCGTTACCCCAGCCTGTGGTGCATTTTCAAATTGAAATCGTGCGCCACGCTCAATTTCCGGATCGCATTTTTGGTTGTCTTTGTTGCGATCACGAATGGCGTTGATCACACTGCCAATGTCGATCGATATGCCAAATCCTACACCCCCTCCACCTTGCCGGGGCGTTTGCACCGGTGAGTCAGGGTTTTGCGCCCAAGCAGCGCTGCACAGTTGCAGCGCGGCGAAGCCCGCTAGAAGGATGGAGCAAATTGATTTTTTGGAAGTGATGCTCACTGGTGATGCCTCGAT
The DNA here is from genome assembly GCA_043720775.1 of Variovorax sp. Classification (GTDB taxonomy): domain Bacteria; phylum Pseudomonadota; class Gammaproteobacteria; order Burkholderiales; family Burkholderiaceae_C; genus JANMDU01. The sequence goes on from JAYSRZ010000333.1 coordinate 6,922, forward strand.
TTGTGTGTTTAGTTGAATTAGCCGTTAGGGTGTAAATATTTCAGCTATCTTGTAGGGCGTCGTGGCGTTGCGACCACCAGATATCAAAATGCGTTTGCCATCTGCCAGCATGGTTGCGTTATGCGCATAGCGCACATCGCTGAGCTTGCAAACGAGTGTCCATGTGTTGCTTTTGGGATCGTAGATTTCTACACTGTCAACTGGGGTGGCAAGTGTATTGGTTGAGTTGGTTGTTGCACCACCAGCGACCATGACGCGCCCGTCAGCAAGCAAGGTAGCGGTGTGCAGGGTGCGTGCAACGTTCATCGGTGCGGCGAGTGTGAATGCAGCAGTTGCAGGATCAAAAATTTCAACGGATTTAAGAAGAGCCTGACTGCCGCCGCTAGAGACTTGCGTACCGCCTGTGATAAGAATGCGTCCATCGCTTAGCTTCGTGCCGGTGTGGTAATAACGCGCTTGATTTAGATTGGAGATCCTAGGCGCCCATGCGTCTGCTCCCGCGTCATAAAACTGCACTTCCGATCTTGAGGAGAAGTTGTTAGAGCCACCAGCGACCAATATACGTCCATCATCGAGTTTGATGGCCAGAGAACTGTGCACAGGCACTGGCATTGGAGCTCTTGGTTTCCAAGCATCACTTGAAACATCGTATTCCTCTACGCTTCCGCTATTGCAGGCAACGGCAAGCCCTATTCGGCAATCACCACCAATGACCAAAAGTGTGCTGCCATCAATGGCTAATGCAGCAGGTGCTCTATGGTCAGTGGTCGAATTTTGGCCTTTGCTCCATGTTTGCGATGCAATGTCGTAAATCCACACTTTGTTTTGATTGCCGGTTTGCTGGGGTAGGTCGTTGACGCCTCCTACCACCACGACTTTGCCACCCATCACCGAAGCCGTGTGTCTGGCAGTCGGTAAAAGTGGGATGTCTGTTGCCGCAATTGCGCCAGCAGGCGTCCATTGCTCGGTAGTCGTGCTGAAAAGCTCAGCAAACGTGGAATTTCCACCGACTGTCAGCACCGTATCGTCTGGCAACAGAACGCTGCGCCCCCAGTCACGCACTTGTTGCGTCAGGCCGACTTGCTTGCAATTGCAGTCTGCAACCAAGCGCAGAGGATAAGGCGTTTGTCGTTCAGGTAAGGAGTTAGGGTAGTTTGGAAGCTCACTGACACCGTAGCCAAGAAAGCGAACGACTTCGCTGTAATAGTCTTCATTGCCCCTGCCAGTGCCAGCGCGAGGATTCCAGTCAGAGGTTATGTACGCTTCGTTGACTGCGTTAGGAAAAAACTTATCTACAAAGTAGTCGTTGTCGTTTCTACTTGTGCGGCCTGGGATGAGATGCCGCCTGTATGTGTGCTCCATGTAAATACCCTGAAGCTCTCCAGATTTCGGAATACGCCATTTGGTGTTGCCACACAAAGCTTGTCCATTGATCCAATTCTTATAGCCCGTAGCGTTTCTCATGCTGTCGATTTCTGCTTGGCTAGGCGCTGCTCCTATTTTTGATCCGCCTGGGTTTGCTGGGTCATCTACTCGTTTTTGAAGAAATTCTGTAGTGGTGTAGTTGGTGAATTGCATCGTTGCGCGCATCGTGTTGCGATGCTCGCTGTTGACTTCCCAAAGCAAGCCCGTTGCTTTATCTTGAGTGCAGCCCCAGTCGGTTGGTAAAGCGGGTGTGCCGGGTGTGGAAAGTGGTGGATCGATGCTGCATTGACCTGTGCCCGCCACGTCGCCGTTCATGCAAACCTTCACATAATTGGCTTGCAATGCGGCGGGTACGGTGAGGTTTGTGATGTTGGCAGTGGATGAGCCACCGCCGCCGCCACCACAAGCAGCTAAGGTGATCAATGCGACTGCACTAATCGCTAATGCTGTGACACAGTGCTGGATGCTCTTCTCGCTACCTTTGAAGCCATTGAATAAGTCTTGGGTTTGCATGGTTTGAATCCTTTTTTATGAAATACCCAATTTAGGCAACATGGGTTCAATATTGAGTCGGAGCGAAGTGCCGTTTTCTTCAATCTATTTGTTCTGTCAGCTGCAAATCAGCCTTCCACCTTGACTCGCAGCTCTTTGATACCGCTAGCTCCCGCGTCGTCGCTCACGCGGAGCACGAGGCGGTGCTCGCCTTGGGGGATTTCTACATTGCTGATGGAGAAGCCGCTGGCTGTGATCTTGGCGGATTTGAGGAGGCGCTCGGTGACGTCTAGCTTGAAAGCGCCATAGAACAGCTTGAAGCTGGAGGGATCGATCTTTTTGCCTTCGGCGGGGCGGAATTTCACCTCAATCGTCATGGGGCTGCCGACTTTGCCAGCTTTGACGGAGGGCTGGATGATCTCGATGGCGGGCTCGTTGCCGGAGAGCGGGATGACGATGTTTTCGCTGAGGTTGTCTTTGATTTGATCGACCTCGGCTTTTGAGATCAGCATGATGGCAATGCCGAGCTGGAGCACGGGATGCACGCTTTCGCAGGCGGCAAGGCTGAGCAAGCTGATTCCCAAGCCTGCTGCGCTGAGAGCTTGCAGGAGCTGGCGGCGCGGCAGATGCGATGGCTGGCAGCGGAGAAGTTGCTGGGTGATGTTTTTCATAGGTATTTCAGTGAATAAATTTAAGAATAAATGACTGTTTTCGCCCGTAGAGTCTGCGTGAAGCGCTATCAATACTGTAGTAAACCGCAGCCGGTTTCGTTCTGCGCTGCACCCAGATTGGCGGCTTTGCTGCAAAGGTTTTTCAGCGCGGGCACGCCCGCTGCGCTGCCTGATGTGGCGATACTGCGAGCGACAGCGCCAGCTACAAAGGGCGCGGCGAATGATGTGCCGCTCATGTATTTGCCTTTGCCAGCTTCGCTGCTGATGGGTACCCACACATCCACGCCGGGCGCGGCTATTGCGATGTAGTTGCCTCGATTGGCGCGGGTGTAAAGACTACGCCGCGCATCAATGGCTGTGACGCCGATGACGCCGGGATAGGCTGCGGGATACGTAGGAGCGGCTTGCGGGCCGCCATTGCCTGCGGCGGCAACAATTGTTGCGCCAGCGGCTTGCGCTTTTTTGATCACGGCTGCGAGCACTTGATCATCGGCTGCGCCTAGGCTCATGTTGACCACTTGCACTTTCTCGCTCAGCATCCAATCGAGCGCTTGAGCGACGAGTAAAGTGTTCGTCGCATTGATGCCGGGAGCAACTTCTTTCATCACACCAGCTGAGCGAAAAGTAGCGCCTTGTGCAAGGCCTTCAAAGCCCACGCCGCTGCCGGCGATGATGGCGGCTACTGCGCTGCCATGATCGTTGCTCGATGCTTTTTCGTTGTCTGCCACAAAGCGCTTGGCTTTGAAATTCGTGCTGGCTATGGCGCTTTGGTTGCTGATGTCGGTATCGATGATGCCGATGCTGATGCTGATCGGCAATCTAGGCGAATTCGCTGGCGCTTTGATCATCTCGTGGGCGTATTGGCGTGCATTGCTGGGGGCAGCGGCGGTTTGCATCGAATACGCACGGGCATGGCGGCTGGCAATCAGCGCCGTATTGCTTTGCAGCGTGGGCAGGGCACTGTCTGCAAGTTGCTGGGTGGCGAATTCGATCACAGCGATGCCTAGGCTGATGCTTGCCAGCGATGTGAGCGCTGTCGGGTTGCCGCCCGAGCTTTGAATCGCAGCGCTGGCTGGCGCTTCGTTAGCTTGCTCCCAAGCGAGGATGATCTGGCGCGGCTCGTATTGGGGCTGAATGCTCGTATCAGGCGATTCGTATTTGGGGATTTCGCTGTTGCTCACCGCTTTGACTAATGCGCCAAGATCCAGCGAGATGCCAAAGCCGCCGCCGCGCCGGGGCTGCTGAGTGGGTGGTTGCTGCGGCGTGCCGGGCACGGCTTGCGCGATTGACGCTGCGCAACTGGCAAGGCAGGCAGCGGCGATGAGGCTGCGGATCATCGAGGTGAAAGAAAAAATGTTTTTCATGGCAGGCTGATGGATTCCACGGTTTTGGATTTACTGATTTGATCGATGGCGGCGGTTTGCTTGGATTTATCGATCTGCACCTCCCACACGCCAATGGCGCTCGGGCCGCCGACGATTTGCGCGCCGCTGGCATCGAGTAGCTTTCGGATATCGGCGACTTTGGTGTTGTCTTTGAAGATCACTTGCACCACGATCACTTGATCGGACGCCACACCTTTTGCGCCCGAAGCAGGGATGGCCATGCCTGTGGTTTCCACTGTGTACATCTTCTTCACCACCGCAGCCAGCATGCCCATCTGGCCGATGATCATGGCTGAGCCGAGCACGACGATGGCTGGCTTGCGCCACAAATTGAGCAGGCTTTCAAGGCGCTGCTGAACAAAGCTTTTGATCCAAGCTAGAGCCTTGTTGCCGCTCGCATCTGGGGTAGCTTGAGCGGCGCTCCTCTGCGCAGGAGACGCTTCAAGCTTGGAGGCGAGGTGTTGCCAACCGGCTTCTACATTCATGTGGGGAAGAGCTTG
>JAYSRZ010000334.1:0-3931 GCA_043720775.1 Variovorax sp.
GATGTGCCCATCAGCAAACCGTTGGAAGAGATGATCACTAGCGGCTTGAGATCGCCTCTTTTGTTGCCCAGCTTGAAAGGCATGCTGGGGAAGATGTGCGGGTTGACGGTGAAGGCCGTGTCGATGCCGATAAAAATGGTGCTGCCATCGCCCGCCGCTTTGGCCACGTCGGCTGCGCCAATGTTGCCTCCCGCGCCGGGCTTGTTTTCTACGATCACGCCTTGGCCGCTGGTCTTGGCCAGCGACTCTGCCAAAGCGCGCGCAATGATGTCAGACGGGCCGCCCGGCGGAAAATTGTTAATGATGCGCACGGGCTTGCTGGTCCAGGAGGCGGTTTGCGCAGTGGCCAGTGGGCTGCCTATGAGTTGGAGCATACACAGCGCTGCGATGCGAAGGAGTGTGGTGCGAATCAGCATGGCGTGTCTCTTTTGTGTGTTGCATGAATTGTGTTCCTGCCAGTCGCTTTCGCTCACTTCACATGCCTAGGATTAACCCGGTGGCTTTGTATTGCTGAGAATATTGGCAGCCGCTTGCGTTGCGAATAAGATCAAGCCATGACCACCCGCGAACAACTCTCCGCTGCTTTCAATGAGCTCTTACAACCCGAGCGTTTTAAAGACTATGGGCCCAATGGCTTGCAAGTGGAGGGCAAGGCGGAGGTGAGAAAAATAGTCTCAGGCGTGACGGCATCACTTGCTCTGATCGACGCAGCGATTGAGCGAAATGCCGATGCTTGTTTTGTGCATCATGGTTTGTTTTGGCGTGGACAAGAGGGAAGAGTGACGGGCTGGATGAAGCAGCGGCTGCACAAGCTCTTGGCGCATGACATCAATGTGTATGCCTACCATTTGCCGCTCGATGCGCACCCCACGCTGGGCAACAATGCGCAGCTGGGCAAGCTGCTGGGCTTCACACCTTTGGAGAGCGGTGAGTTTGGCCGTTTCGGCGAGCAAGATTTGGGCTGGCTGGGCATGACAGATTTGCACAGCTTCGAAAACTTAAAAAATCACTTGGTTTTGAAGCTAAATCGCCAAGTCGCCGGCATAGATACTACGCGAGGCGCTATCAAAAAAGTAGCATGGTGTACAGGCGGCGCACAAGGCTATTTTGAAGCAGCGATTGCTGCGGGTGCAGATGTTTACATCACCGGAGAGATCTCTGAGCCGCAGGCGCACTATGCGCGCGAGATGGGCGTGAGTTACATAGCTTGCGGCCATCATGCGAGCGAGCGCTATGGCGCGCCGGCGGTGGCCGCGCATGTGGCGCAGCAGTTAGGGTTGCAGCATGAGTTTGTGGATATTGACAATCCGGCTTGATATTTTTACTACCGTTCGCCCTGAGCTTGGCCTGTCCTGAGCTTGTCGAAGGGTCGCAGGGCTTTACTGGCTTCGACTCTTCGACAAGCTCAGGACAGGCCAAGCTCAGCCCGAACGGAGCGACGTGGCTCAGCGCGCTTCAAGCCATGCGGCTGCGCCGCGCCCAGCAACTCTGCCACTCGCCCAGCATGCATTGAGCAAATAGCCGCCCGTGGGCGCTTCCCAATCGAGCATTTCTCCTGCGCAAAACACGCCGGGTCGTCGCGTCAGCATCAGTGCTTCGTTCATGGCCTCCAGCGCTACGCCGCCTGCGCTGCTGATCGCTTCGTCCATCGGGCGAGCTTTACCCAAAGTGAGCGGCAATGCTTTGATCGTTTTTGCGAGCAGCGGCATATCGTGCATTTGCTCTTTGCTGAGCATTTCGTAAAGCAGCGCCGATTTCAAGCCTTGCAAATTCAAGCGGCTTTTCAAATGCGCGGAGAGGGATTTGCTGCCGCGCGGGTGGCTCACTTCGGCGAGCACTTTCTCCGCATTGAAAGCAGGCAGCAGATCGAGATAAATCGTGACTTGGCCGTGGTGTGAAATCTCGTCACGAATCAAGCTGGATGCTGCATAAATCAAGCTACCTTCCAAGCCGGTTTCAGTGATCACAAATTCACCTAGTCTGTGAAATGTGTTGCCCAGCGAATCGGCAACATGCAGCGCCACGGGTTTCACAGGCTGGCCAGCAAACTGGTTTCGCAGATGCTCGCTCCACGGCGTTTTCAGATCAAAGCCGCAGTTGGAGGGCTGCAAATCATTCACTTGCACACCCGCATCACGCAGCCAAGCAGCCCATGCGCCATCTGAGCCTAATTTCTTCCAGCTCGCGCCGCCCAGCGCCAACACTGTCGCATCAGCTTTCACTTGCGATTCGCCATCTAAATGCGCAAAGCGCAATGCACCTTTTGCATCCCATCCCAGCCAGCGATGCCGTGCATGAAACCGCACGCCTTGGCTGCGTAATCTCGCCAGCCACGCACGAAGCAGCGGTGCAGCTTTCATATCCGTTGGAAACACGCGCTGCGATGTGCCCACAAACGTCTCAATACCCAGTGCATGCACCCATTCACGCAATGCGCTCGGGCTCAAGGCTTCAAGCCAGTTGCTCACTTGCTTTGAACGTGAGCCATAGCTCGACGTAAAAGCATCCAAGTTTTCAGCATGCGTGATGTTGAGCCCACCAATACCTGCGAGCAAGAATTTACGCCCCACCGAGGGCATCGCGTCATACACATCTACCTGCACGCCTGCGAGTGCGAGCTCTTCAGCAGCCATCAATCCTGCCGGCCCGCCGCCAATCACCACGGCTGTTTTCATGCTGATTCTTTTTCAAGCAAGGGCGTGAAAAATCTCGGGCGCATCGCGTTCAAACCCAATTGATCTAGCATCGCATCCAATCGCTTGCCGCTGCTTTTTGCATGCGCATTCCCACGCGAGGCCACAATCAATTCATTCTTCATCGAATGCTCCCAGCCCACCAGCTCAGTCACCGTCACCTCATAGCCATGCGCTTCCAGCTGCAAGCAGCGGAGCACGTTCGTCAGCTGCGAGCCAAACTCGCGCGTATGCAGCGGCCTGCGCCAAAGCTCCACCAGCGGATTATTTTGCAAAGCGCTCGCCTTGCCCGCTTTGAGCTGCGCCGCCACTTCCGCTTGGCAGCAAGGCACGAGCACCAGATGCTGCGCTTGATGCGACAGTGCAAACGAAATCGCATCATCGGTGGCTGTATCGCAAGCGTGCAACGCTGTGACGATATCAATCTTCTCGGGTAGCGCTTTGCTTGAATCTGCCACCGATAAATTTAAAAATTCCATGCCAGTGAAGCCAAACTGCGCTGCAAGTTCACGAGAACGCGCGACCAACTCATCTCGCACTTCCACGCCAATCACCTTGCTGCTCCCCTCATCTTGTGTAGATCTGAAAAACAAGTCATACAACATAAACCCCAAATACGATTTGCCCGCCCCATGATCCACCAAAGTCACCGAGCCTTTGTCTGACCGCACTTTTGCCAGCAGCGGCTCAATAAATTGCAGCAAATGATTGACCTGCTTGAGCTTGCGCCGCGAATCCTGATTGATCGCCCCATCGCGCGTGAGAATGTGCAGAGCCTTGAGCAATTCCAAACTCTGCCCTTCGCGCAGCCCGAGTTGCTCTGCAGCAGAACTCGCTATATTTTTAGGAGCGCCTCGCGCATATTCCTTGCCGGCGAGAGGCTGTTTTGGCTTAATTGTTGAAGTTTGGCGCTGCATCCTACTATTGTCTCAGATGCAAGCCGAGCAAAGCTTTATCGTAGCCTCCCGCACTTTGTTACTATTCCTATGTCATGCCCAGTGCTCCTACCCACCCGCCATACTCGGAAGCTGATGTCTGCGAAAAGCTGATCTCTCCCGCTTTGGCGAGCGCAGGCTGGGATATGTTGACCCAGTGGCAGCGTGAATTCGGTTTGCGAGATGGGCGCGTGGTCGTGCGAGGCCGCAAAGCCAGCCGCGATGCCAGCACGGTGCTCAAGGCTGATTACGTGTTGTTCTATAAAGAAAACATCCCATTGGCCGTGATCGAGGCCAAAAAGT
>JAYSRZ010000335.1:0-1383 GCA_043720775.1 Variovorax sp.
GATATGTTTAACCAAGGCGGCTTCAAGCCGCCTTTTTTCATTGCAAGCCATGCAACACGACAAAATCCTCATCCTCGATTTCGGCTCCCAAGTCACCCAACTGATTGCTCGCCGCATTCGTGAAGCAAACGTTCTCTCCGAAGTTCATCCTTGCGATGTATCGAGCGAATGGCTGCGCGAATACGCGAAAAATAATTCGCTCAAAGGCATCATCCTCTCGGGTTCGCATGCGAGTGTGTATGAGGTAGAGGATCGCGCGCCTGATGCGGCCTTTGAGCTCGGCATCCCCGTGCTGGGCATTTGCTATGGCATGCAGACGATGGCGCAGCAGTTGGGCGGCAAAGTTGAAGCTGGCAAGACGAGAGAGTTTGGCTATGCCGAGGTCAGAGCCCATGGCCACACATCTTTGTTCAAAGATATCGAGGATTTCAAAACAGCCGATGGCCACGGCATGCTCAAAGTGTGGATGAGCCACGGCGATAAAGTCACTGAGTTGCCCCCCGGCTTCAAGCTCATGGCTAGCACGCCAAGCTGCCCGATTGCTGGCATGGCTGACGAGGTGCGCAAGTTTTACGCCGTGCAGTTTCATCCTGAAGTTACGCACACGAGCCGAGGCAAAGCCATGCTGGAGCGATTCGTGTTGCAAATCTGCGGTGCGAAGCAAGATTGGATCATGGGGGATTACATCGCCGAGGCGGTCGCAAAAATCAAAGAGCAAGTGGGCGACGAGCATGTGTTGCTCGGCCTCTCGGGCGGCGTGGATTCAAGCGTGGCCGCTGCGCTGATCCATCGCGCCATTGGCGCTCAGCTCACCTGCGTTTTCGTCGATCATGGCTTGCTACGCCTCAATGAAGGTGATGCGGTGATGGCGATGTTTGAAGGCAAATTTGGACTCAAAGTGATTCGCGCAGATGCTTCTAAGCTCTTTTTATCGAAGCTCGCAGGTGTGAGCGAGCCCGAAGCCAAGCGCAAGATCATCGGCGGCTTGTTTGTTGATGTATTCAAGGCAGAAGCTGAGAAATTAAAGCAAAAAGGGCAGTTTGCCGGCATAGATACTGCGCAAGGCGCTACTAAATCAGTAGCATCTGGTGTCGGAGTCACATTCCTAGCCCAAGGCACGATCTACCCCGATGTCATCGAATCCGGCGGCGCAAAGAGCAAAAAAGCCGTCACGATCAAGAGCCACCACAACGTCGGCGGCCTGCCAGCGCAGCTCGGCTTAAAGCTCCTAGAGCCCCTGCGCGATCTCTTCAAAGATGAGGTGCGCGAGCTTGGCGTCGCCCTCGGCCTGTCCCACGATATGGTCTATCGCCACCCCTTCCCCGGCCCCGGCCTCGGTGTGCGCATCTTGGGCGAAGTGAAAAAAGAATACGCCGATCTGCT
>JAYSRZ010000336.1:0-1382 GCA_043720775.1 Variovorax sp.
TTCCCCAGTATTGGTAGAGGTTGTTCGCACGCCCGACTTTGAGCGTGGTACCCATCTCCAGCCGATACGGTTGCATCAAATCCAAGGGCCGCAGCACGCCATACAAGCCGCTCAAAATGCACAAGTGATCTTGCGCCCACACCATGTCTTTCGGGCTCAGTGTTTTGGCAACCAAGCCATCGTACACGTCGCCATCAAACGCAAGTGCGGCCGGCTTGGCATTTTGCGGGGTGAATTCTTCCGACCAAGCGGCGTAGCGCGCCACGTTCAGCTCGGCTAGGTTTTGACTCAAATCCATCAGCGTGGCGACTTGCCGCCAGCTCTTTTTGCGCAAGGCTTTGATCAAGGGCGCAGACTGGGCAATGAACAGTGGCTGGCTGTGCGGCACATCAACCACAGGGGTTTCGTAGTCGAGTGATTTGGCCGGGGAGATGAGGAAAAGCATAGTCTGGAAAAAAAAGCCTCGCAAGGAGGCTTTGATTATCGCAAGCGAGCGTGGCTAGGTCAGATCGCCTGCCAATGATGCTAGCGTTTCTGGCGCAATCGACGTGTGCGCCGGGTAATTGGTGTGGTCGCAGCCGAGCTTTACCCCGGCACCGGCTTTCACGGCGGCGCGCATCGGCGCTGTCAACTCAAAGCGGACAAAATGCACAGCAGAGGTCTTAACATCGTTCTCCCGCTCCATGTCTTCATCAGCAATCGCGTACACACGGGCGTGGCCTTCAACTTCAACAAACAGACGGTCTTCGATACCGATCAGGCGCGCGAGTTCGCGTTTGCGCTCGTTCACATCAGGGTATTCGAGCAGCAGCGTGCCCTTCCAGTTGTGGCCCGTGGGCAAGAGCGGCACATAAGCGTCCAACTCCTGCTGGATGCCTTCTTCCTCAAACACTTTTTCGATGCGCAGCATCTCCTGAATCTGATAACGCAGTGTGGTCTCGGATTCAAACTGCAAGTTCAAGTTTTCACCCAATCGCACGCTGCGCAGCTTGCGGTGCGCCATGATGGCGGGCTTGTTCTCTTTGCGGTATTTGCTGTAGGCCTCAAGGGACATCAGGCTGTCGCGTGTGATGGTCATAGTCATAGTCGTCATAAGTTTAGGTGAGGCCCAGAGCGAAGCCTTGGCTAAGCGAGTCCATAAGCCTCACGAATCAAGGTCAGCGGATGTTTTTGTGGCACGGCGCCAAGCGCGTTCACTTCAAACCCTTGCGAAATGTGATGCCCACCCAGCGGGCAGTCGGAGCTGATCACATCGGGCAAGCCGCCGTCTTTGTGATTCGCCATAGCTTTGAACAGCGGCTTGCCTATCTTCATGGCCTGCTGGTGCGTCGCCTTCTTCACGCCAAACGTACCCGCGTGGCCCGAGCAGCGCTCATGCGTGT
>JAYSRZ010000337.1:0-3925 GCA_043720775.1 Variovorax sp.
GAAATCAGCCGCAGCAAGCAGCTCGCGCTCGCTCATGCCGCCTCGCGTGTGAAGATTTGTTGTGTAATTCCATTCGCGCACGCCGTCAGGCCGCAGGCCTATCGCAATCGCATACAGAGCGCGATTAAGCCCAGGATTCAAGCGTGCTGCTTCTTTTTCAATAGCGCTCAGCGCAGTAACTGCGGGCGGTAGCGCTGCTTTTATCCCTAACTCTTCAGTGGCGAGGATCTCATAGAAGCCACGCACGGAGGCAATGCTTTCCAGCAAACTGCTGGCCTCTAGCAGCTCGGAGCGGAGCGTAAGAGTAGGTGTGGCGCCCGGGGCACTGGTGTTCACCATCTCAGGTTTGCCTTTGACAATTTCACGCAAAGCACGCGCTTTCCAATACACCCATGTGCTGTCTTTTCTGCCTTCGTCGCTCATCGCGTTCACCGCAGCGAGCACCACAGGCCAGCCCTGTGAGGCGCTCGTGGCTCGCAAAGCTGTGCGTGCTTTCCAGCCCAGCAAATCATCATTCAAATGCTCATTGCGTGCATTGGCATAAAAGCTGCCTGCTTGCGAAGAGAGCTTCAGATTGGCTTGCTTGCCGATCACGCCCCACGCCCAGCTGCGCTCCTCGGCGCTCAGTACTGCAGACCATTTGCTTTCTAGCAAATTCGCCGCGCCTTCAGCATCGTTGCTCGCCATCTTGATGAGCGCGAGTGTGATGAGTTCTTTGCGTGTGTTGCCAGCCGATGGCGAGCGAGCCGTCAGATATCGCGCCGGGCTGGCGTTGATCTCGCCAACGGCTGCTGCGGACTCGGGAGACACAATAGCCACGGCATTGCTTGCAGCGCGAGGGCGGTTGGCTTCCATCGATAAGCGCGCTTCTTTCCAAACGTCGAGCGCAGTGATCTGCTTGGCTTCAAAGAGCGATGCGATGGCGAGCGTGCAGCCGTCTTCAGCATCACGAATGCCATACCAATTGCGCAGCACTTCTTGCGTCGCCGCATCTGATGAAATGCCACGCTGGCGCTCAACGTGCAGCGCATAGCAGCGCACTTCGCGGTCATCGTTCATGCGATATCTGGCGTATTCGGCAGAAAACGCAGCCCACTCTTTTCTCTCGCCCAGCAAAAGCAGCCAATCATTGCGCAGGCGATCTTCTTGATACGTGCCAGCCATGCTTTGCATCGCTGCTTGCACTTCTGCGCCGCTCGCCTCTTTCAGCCGCGCCTTCATCTCCCAATACACACCCCAAGGCTCCAGCGCATGGCCTCGCACTTGTGCCAAGAGCGCAGAAAGCCGCGCTTTGTCTGCGCGCTTAAAAGCATTGCTCATCTCCACAACAGCATCATCACCTCGCTGGCCCTGAGCGAATGCTGCGCCCGCCACAGAAACGCTGCACAAACCTGCCAAAATGAATGTCTTAAATACTTGCATGCCTCCATTATGAATGCTGATAAAAAAGCGCAGCGCCTGCGACTGATCGAAGAGCGATTGAATTTGCCAGATCGTGTGGAAAGATCCGCAGATTTACAACGTGTACTGCGAGCGTTTTTGGTGAGCCGGTCGGACGACATTATTGGCGTTTATTGGCCGATCAAAGGTGAGTTTGATGCGCTGCCAGCGCTGTATCGTTGGCAAGAAGATGCGCTGCTGGGCTCTGGGTTAGATGGCAACCTACCTAAAGCTGGAGATCCGCTAGAGCCGAAGATTTTTAAAGAAAATCAGCCCTTAGCGCCCGCTAATACTGCGTCAAGTGCTACTGAATTTATAGCGAGCTTGATGAACTCTGCATTGAGCACGGCTGCTTTGCCCGCTGGCCCGCTCGCATCCCGTCGCAAGATCGGCTTACCTGTCGTGGACAAGATTCACAAAACTTTGCAGTTTCATGCATGGTGGCCGGGCTGCCCGATGGAAAACGATGCCTACGATATTCCCAAACCCAAAGACACGGAAGTGATCATGCCCACGCTGCTGCTCGTGCCTTGTTTGGGCTTTGGGCCTGGAGGATTTCGCTTAGGCTACGGAGGGGGTTTTTATGATCGAACACTCGCGTCAATCCATCCTAAGCCATTTACTGTGGGGCTCGGTTTTGCGAATGGGTATGTTGGAAATTTTGCACCCGAGGCGCATGACATACCGTTGGATACGATTTTGACGGATCATGGGCAGATGTGGCCTGTTGGCTAGCTTCTAAAACCTTTTGAGTGGCTAACACCCGTGGATACTGCGTGAGACGCTATCTAATTTATAGCGATTTAGTTATTTCGTTTTGTATGGAGCAGCTGCAACTCTTGCGGCCTGTCGGGCGTGCAGAAAATCTTCGCGTGAACATCCTTGCATTAGCCAACCGTGTTTGCATGTTGATATCTAAATGTCGCCTCGCTAACCAACGGCTTCTACAGGCCAAAGCCGAGAAAAAATTCAACATAGTAAAACTGTAGCCTCCACAGCAATCAACGCATCTTCAGAAGGCAGCAGGCCAGACACCTCAACCACTGTACTCACCACATCCGCCGTGCAAAAGAGTTGCAACACTCGATGATAGGTTGGAATTTGCCGCAGATCACGAAAATACTGCACGAGCTTAAACACATCGCTCATCTGCGCACCGTGCTGCTGCGCGATGGTGCGAATCTGAGAAAGCACAAACCAGCTCTGCGCCACTATTGAAGCTTCCAACATGTCTATGCTCAGCTGCCCGGTATCAAAGCCTAGCTTGCGTAGCTCTTGTCGGGCATGTGCAGGCAAATCGTCATACGACATAACCACTTTTTTTGCGACTGCATCAAGGGCCACGACGCTGCTGATATAAAGCAAATTTCCTATGCGCCGCGCAATGATGCTATTTGCTGAATCTAAGCTCGCTCGATTCCCATCGCTGGATGCATCGGATGCCGACGGCAGCGCTTGTGGCATCTTCGTTGCCGCTTTCAGGCCATCAGGCGCCGGCGCATCCGCGCTGCGCAGCCGAATTGCCTGCGCAGCCTGCGCCAAATCTTCTGCGCTGCGTTGTTCCTTGATGGCGTCCATATTGCGCCGGGCCGCTGCGTTCAATACACTTTTCATCTCAATTTCCTCGTCTTCTAAGTTGCCCGATCAATGGCCAGATCGCCGCCATACTGCGCGCATCATTTCGTAAGCTTGTGCGTTCGCCACAGATTTTGCACTTGAAATACGCCGAAAAGCCGCTATCATTAGCACTCTAAACCAGCGAGTGCTAACAAAATTCATCTCGCTGCGTTAGTTAGCATGCGCCAACTTCAATGTTGCGCACCCCAATTCAACAATTGTGTTGTTTATTATCTTTAGGAGATGCAATGAAACTACGTCCATTGGCCGATCGCGTGATCGTCAAACGCGTTGACAGCGAAACCAAAACAGCCTCCGGCATCGTCATTCCAGACGCAGCCGCTGAGAAGCCCGATCAAGGCGAAGTCTTGGCTGTTGGCCCAGGCCGCACGACAGACAAAGGCGAAATCAAGCCATTGACCGTCAAAGTGGGCGACAAGGTTTTGTTTGGCAAATACAGCGGTCAGACTGTCAAAGTTGACGGCGATGAACTCTTGGTCATGAAAGAAGATGACTTGTTTGCGGTAGTAGAGAAATAATTTGTTTGCGGGACAGACTAGCCGGCCCGCGAAGCGACGGGTGCTCTGTCCTCAACTGATCAAGAACCTCAACACACGATGGCATTTGCTATTAATTCAGTAGCACTTCACGCAGGTTCTGCGTGCTCAAAATGCCAATTTCATATAAATTTTTAAGTTTTAGGAGCCTATCATGGCAGCAAAAGACGTAATTTTCGGCGGCGAAGCCCGCGCACGTATGGTCGAAGGCGTGAACATTCTCGCCAACGCAGTAAAAGTCACACTCGGCCCCAAGGGTCGTAACGTCGTTTTGGAGCGCTCATTCGGCGCGCCAACCGTGACGAAAGACG
>JAYSRZ010000338.1:0-1382 GCA_043720775.1 Variovorax sp.
TGTTGATTTTGGTATGTCTCCTGATGCGGTTGTAGAACACCTCAATGTACTCAAAGACGACTAATTTGGCTTCTTCACGGGTGCTAAACCTGTAATGATGCAAGCTCTCAGTCTTGATCGTGCCAAAGAAACTCTCCCTAGGCGCATTGTCCCAACAATTACCGCGTCTGCTCATTGAAGTCACCATGCCGTAGCTGTCTTGCAAGGCTCGGTAAGCAGCGCTGCAATACTGACTGCCCCGGTCTGAATGGTGAATCAAACCCTTGGCTGGCTTTGAAGCCATGCGTTGCCACTTCAGCTTGAATTCTCTTGACACCATAAACGCCTCTGCCTTGCGGGTGCGCGGCTTTGATGGCGGCTACCAGTCGGGCCTCTTCTAGTTTGCGCTGTGGCTCTCGTATGCGTTATTTAAATTCAGCTGTAAATATCCGTCTGGGAATGCGTTTCATGATTTCTCCTTGCAAGTTGTGAAATTATCTTCAACTTGCCCGTCTATTAAATCGGGTACCGCTCAACCCAGGCCGGGCATGGCAGCCCGGATGGCTTCGAGCGAGCTTCCGATGTACTTTGGATCTTCCGGCAGCAGGGCGGGCCGCAGAAACAGGAAGTACAGGCCCAATGCAATGAGCCATGCACCGCAGGCGATGAACACCTTGCCCGAAGGCTGCATAGGCGCAGGCTTTAGTTCCATGGGGCTGCTCCTTCTTTCACGCTATTGGTTTGTAGGAACGATGCGAGTGGCGGTTGAGATGGTGTCCTTTGGGTTCGGGCAGCCGCCGCCATCATGCAGGTGATGAAGCTTTCCGCCATGAAGGCAGGAAGCGTGGCGTGCGCACTGCATAGGCTTCGAATTCAGCGCCGAATCGCTTGCGCATTTCAGCCTCTTCTGTAATAGCGAGCCGCGCATACATGACCAGCAGAATCGGAAACATCACCAGTGTCAGCAGCGTCGGCCACTGCAACAGGAAGCCAAACAGGATCAGCACAAAGGCCACGTATTGCGGATGACGAATCCGCGCGTAAGGCCCCGTGGTGGCCAGCGTGTTGCTGCGTTGCGCTTTATACAAAACGCTCCAGGCGCTCGACAACAGGTAAAAGCCGAAGCCCAGGAAGACATAGCTGGCGATGTGCAGCGGACCAAAGTGGGCGTCTCCCTGCTCGCCCAGCAGCGTTGACCACAGGTGACCGGAGTTGTGGGACAGTAGGTCGAGACTTGGGTACTTCGTCTGCAGCCAGCCGGACATCAAGTAGATGGTGAGCGGAAAGCCATACATCTCGACGAAGAGCGCGACGATGAAGGCGCCAAATGCGCTGAAGGTGCGCCAGTCACGCGCGGTCTGCGGCTTGAAGAAGCTGAATGCAAACATCAGGAAGATGGCTGA
>JAYSRZ010000339.1:0-3906 GCA_043720775.1 Variovorax sp.
CCTCGTGTTTTGGCACGAGGAGTTTTTCACACTTCTTTGGTTGTGCAAGAGCTAATACTTAGCCCTTACCCCATGCCATTAATCGTTCTTAAAGATATCCACATCTTTGGTTTCTTTAATGAAGAGCATACCAATGACAAAAGTACCAGCAGCTACGATAACGGGATACCACAAGCCGTAGTAAATGTCGCCCGTTGCTGCAACCATTGCAAAAGCTGTGGTCGGCAGCAAGCCGCCAAACCAGCCGTTACCGATGTGATACGGCAAGCTCATTGATGTGTAGCGAATGCGTGTCGGGAACATTTCCACGAGCATCGCTGCAATCGGGCCATACACCATCGTTACAAGGATCACGAGGTAGACGAGCAACAACAAGATCATGCCTTTGTTCATCGATTTGTCATCGGCTTTGGCGGTCAAGCCACTGCCTTTGGCTGTGTCAAGCACCGTTTTGCGGAACTCAGCAATCGCTTTCGCGCTATCAGGCGCAAAAGCATTGCCTTTGTCGTTCAATGAGCCCGTTGGCGCAGGAATGGTTGCTGTGCCGATGGTGATGGTTGACGGCGTACCTGGAGCTCCCACCGCATTCACATAAGGAATGTAGTTTTGTGCCAAGACACGTTTTGCCAAATCGCAAGAGCTTTTGAAGTCAATCTCGCGAGCAATCGGGCTACCTTGGAACGAGCATGTTGCTGGATCCGCTGTCACAGTGACCTTGTTGGTAAGTTGTGCTTTTTGCAACGCTGGATTGGCGTACTCAAGCAACATTGGGAACACAGTGAAATACGACAACGCACCTAGCAAGCAGCCTGCCATGATGATGGGCTTGCGGCCGATCTTGTCAGACAGCGAGCCGAATACGATGAAGAATGGCGTTCCAATGACCAGCGAGGCTGCGATGAGCAAATTGGCTGTAATCGGGTCAACTTTCGCAATCGTCGTTAAGAAGAAGAGTGCGTAGAACTGGCCTGTATACCAAACCACAGCTTGGCCAGCAGTCAAACCTACCAAAGCCAAAATCACGATCTTCAGGTTTTTCCACTCGCCAAAAGATTCTGTCAACGGTGCCTTAGAAGTTTTACCTTCTGACTTCATTTTCTGGAAGGCGGGCGATTCATTCAAGCTCAAGCGAATGTACACAGACACTGCCAAGAGCAAGATGGATAGCAAGAAGGGAATGCGCCAGCCCCAATCGCCAAAGTCTTTCTCGCCCATCGCAGTGCGAATGCCGAGAATGACTAGCAAGGACAGGAACAAGCCCAGTGTCGCAGTGGTTTGAATCCAAGCGGTATACGCACCACGCTTGCCCATTGGAGCATGCTCAGCCACGTATGTTGCAGCGCCACCATACTCGCCACCGAGCGCCAAGCCTTGCAGCATGCGCAATGCAACCAAAATGATCGGAGCAGCTATACCAATCGTGGCGTAGCCAGGGAGCAAGCCCACGACGAATGTTGCCGCACCCATGATCACGATGGTGACCAAGAAGGTGTATTTGCGGCCAATCATGTCGCCCAAGCGGCCGAAAACTAACGCTCCGAACGGACGCACCAAAAAGCCTGCAGCAAACGCCAGCAGCGCAAAAATGTAGGCAGACGAGGGATCGAGTGCGGAGAAAAAGTGTCTGGCAATGAAAGCTGCCAATGAACCGTAGAGGTAAAAGTCATACCACTCGAAAACCGTGCCGAGGGAAGAGGCAAAAATAACCTTCTTCTCTTCTTTGGTCATCGGCGTATTTGCGTTAGCAGTTGCTGTAGCCATTGCCATCGTCTCCTGTGAACTAATGTAAAAATGAATGTAACCATGTCGTGCAAAAAGCACTACATGTCTAATGTGTGGCTAACAACTGACCGATTTCTGACAAAACCCGGTAAAAATTCACATAATTACGGACTAACCCGACTAGTGATTACCCGCGATTCAACGATGACAGACTCTCACGCAGATTTTCTGACGACTCCGACAGGCAGTTTCGAGGCAGCGCCCCACGCTTCCGATAAAAACCAATCGTCGTTTGAAAGATAAGCGCGAAGCAAGGGCAGGGCATCCAGTCCCCAAAACAGCTCGTTATCGACTTCAAAAGTTGGCACACCAAAAATGCCTCGCGCAATCGCGGATTCCGTGTTGGTCTTGAGCTCGGCTTTGACTGAAGCAGCATCGCTTGCGCGCTTGGGCTTGAGTTGCTCGGTCAAGACATGTAGACGCTGCGCATCGCTTGCATCTTGCCCACCCAGCCAAACATGACGGAAAATTGTCTCTGTCACATATCGGTTGCACACACCCTGCTCCCCGCATGCAACCGCTAATCGAAGCAGAGCCAGCGGATTAAAGGGATGGCTAGCGGGCATTTGCAAAGGCGTGCCTTGGGCTCGCGCCAACCACTGAACTTGCCGATACGTCCACGTGCGTTTGGGCGTGATCTCGGCGGGGCCGAGCTGACCGAAATGCTGCAATACAGCGCCGAAAAGCACGGGCTTGTAGATAACACTGTGGCTGATGCCCATCAAGGCTTGCGGCAAAGCTTCAAACGCGAGATACGCATACGGCGAGATCACGTCGAAGTGAAAAGTAATGTGTTTCATGTTGCGCTTTTTCTGCAAGCTCTCATCAAGGGCATATTAGATCTTGCTTCGGAGAAATTCATTTGCGCATGCCGAGCAGGCAGCGCTTGCCACACAGCTTCTTGATCGGATAGATCACCTTGCCCCCAAGCCGCAATTTCGCCAAGCGTGCGATAGCACCCACGACACCAGCCGGTGGGCTCGTCCATCTGACAGACGGATATACAGGGAGAGAGTATGGGCATAGGTTTATACAGAAGAAACAGGATTCGGCGGCATAGAATCTGCGTGAAGTGCTATTGAATTCATAGTAAATCATTAACCCATTCGCTTGTTGAGCAAGGCTGTAGCTGCACGCGAGCTGGGTTTTCTGCCTAGAGCGCTGCTGATAAATTGCCCGGCATCGATCAGCAAATCAAGATCAATCCCAATATCGATGCCCATACCTCGCAGCATATACACCACGTCTTCCGTGGCGACGTTACCCGTTGCACCTTTGGCATACGGGCAACCGCCCAGGCCAGCAATCGATGATTGAAAATTGCTTACGCCTATTTGCAGCGCAGCCAGTGTGTTGGCTAAAGCTTGGCCATAGGTGTCGTGAAAGTGTCCGGAGACTTGAGGTAGTTCATAGTGTTTAAGCGCGGCTTCAAACGCGCGTTGCACTTGAAGCGCTGTGCCCACGCCAATCGTATCGGCCACATCGATGCGCTCCACGCCGATGCCGCGCATGAGCCCTGCAAGATACTCCACTCGCGAAGGCGCAATCGCGCCCTCATAAGGGCAACCCACCGTGCAACTCATCGCCCCGCGCACGGCGATGCCTCGCGTCTTGGCAGCTGCCACCACGGGAGCGAAGCGCTCGATACTCTCCGCAATCGAGCAATTGATATTTTTCTGACTGAAAGCCTCTGACGCTGCAGCGAACACAACGATCTCATCGGGCAAGATTTTGTCGTTAGCAATCGCAGCTTCGAAGCCTTTGAGATTCGGCGTCAACACTGAATAGCGCACACCAGCTTTGCGCTCAATCCCCGCCATCACAGAATAGTTGTCCGCCATCTGCGGCACCCATTTCGGGCTCACATAACTTGTGACTTCGATCTCTCTCAAACCCGCCGCCTGCAAGCGATGCACCAGCTCAATCTTCACGGCAGCATCAATGATTTGCTTTTCATTTTGCAAGCCGTCACGCGGGCCGACATCAATGATCTGAACTTTTGAAGGCATCATATGGCGTCCTTCCTCTCAACCCAGCGGTTGGCCCAAAGCCACGCAGCCCAAGGCGGCGCGAGCATCACAAGAGAAGCGGCTAGTGGCGCCAGCAATTCAGATTGAGCAAGAG